>JABFRG010000169.1 GCA_013141295.1 Polyangiaceae bacterium | reverse complement strand
GGCTCGGGCTCGGAGGATTGCCTAGAAGAAACGCGATGTCATCCCGAGCGAAGCGAGGGACCCCCTCTGCCATTTCGCTGCGACGAAGGGCCCAGCTGCGTTCCCTCCCGCTTCGCGAGAGGGGAGCCGGACACCGCTACTTCGCGGTGCCGGAAGCGCTCGGCGTGGGCGTTGCCGCGGGAGCCGGACCGATGCGCGGAGATGCGCTCTCTTCGGCGCCCGGGGGCGGAGGCGGCGCGCCGTACTTCGACGCCGAGGCCGGGCAAGCCGTGAGCAGCGCCGCGCTGGCGACCACCGCCGAGAGCACAGCCAGCCGTGAGGCGACGTCGCTGGAGCGACCGCAGAAGGGGCAGCTCCGCTCCTCGCGATGGGGACGCTTGCATTCTACACACGGTACCAACATGACGGCCTCCTGGTCGGGCCTACCAGCGTACCACCACGTGGTCCGGCGCAATGTGGGCTTCGCAGCGATCGACCCGCACGGTGATGGGCAGCGACATGCTGCCCTGCGGTTCCTTGGAGTCGACCGACACGATGGGGATCACCTGCTCCGGCCGCAGGCTCCGCACCACCTCGGGCGGGCACACCAGGCGCACGTCGACTTCTTGCGGCGAGGCCTTGGCCTTGGGCTGCCCCACCACCGCGACGCGCAGCTTCTGGAACGGGCGCTCGGCGATCTCCCGGGCGATCTCGGCACTGATGGAGATGGCCTCGAGATCGTAGTCGAGCCTGCCGATGGGGCGGTCGAGGGGTAGCTGACGCGTGTACTTTCCCTCGGTCAGGCCCGCCACGTCGAAGGCCTCGGCGCGCGCGTGTTGCAGGGTGGTGACGGCGTTCTTCGGACCGGTCACCCGCACCACCGCGGGAAACGCGTCGAGCGCGCCCTTCACCACGAAGCCCGGCGCGGGCGTCCCCACCACGCTCACCTGCACCGGCACGTCGCGGGTGATGCGCTCCTCCCACGTCAGGTCGATGTACGGGGGGTCGATCTGGTCGACCTTGGCGCCGGTGGGCAGATGAATCATGTCGGGCAACAGCGAGACCCGGGTGTCGGTGCTGTTCTTGAGCTTCACTTGGAAGGTCCCGAGATCGTCGGAGTGGAGATCGTCGAGGATGTTCTTGGGCCCGTGCACAGTGACGCGCACGCGGGGCGGCAGCGGACTGGTGAGAATGCGGTTGGAGGCGGCCTGGGGCGTGAGTGCCACCAGGTCCACGCTGAAGGTGCGCTGCGCCTCCTGGACCCCGTGCACCAGCGCGTACACCGCGAGCGCGCACACGAACGAGAGCGCCTTGAGGCCCATGTCCTTGAAGAAGGCCTCGCGAAACCACACGGCGGCGGGCGCGTTGCTCACTTGGACGCCTCTCCGTCGCTCCGGAGGCGCGAGGCCTCCTCGGTCTTCTCGTCGTCGAGGGAGGTCGCCTGCATCGGTCGGGTCATGGCTGCTTCGTCGAGGCTCTGGGCGATGGACTCGGGCGGCGGGGGCACGGTGTTGGTCGCGGTGAGCAGCGGGACGATCTTCAGCGTGGTGGGCTCGCGACGCGGCTGGTGCGGCACCGGCGTCTTGGCGTTCTTCACGAACTTCTTCCGGGCGCTCTCGCCGAAGAGGCCCAGCAGTGCCTGGCGGAGCGACACGCCGTCGAGGTTCGGGATGATGTTGCCGTTGAAGCACACGCTGATGGTGCCGCGTTCTTCCGACACCACGACCACCACCGCGTCGGTCTCTTCGGTGATGCCCAGCGCAGCCCGGTGCCGAGAGCCGAACGACTTGTCGCTCAGGTGCATGTTGGGCATGGGGAAGAACACCCCGGCCAGCGCCACCCGCAGGTTACGGATCACCACCGCGCCGTCGTGGAGGCGGTTCACCCCTTCGGGTACGAACAGGCTCACCAGAAGGTCGCGCTGCACCGAGGCGTCGATGGGGGTACCGGCGCTGGCCACGAACTCGTCGAGGTTGGCGTCTTGCTCGAAGCAGATGAGGGCGCCCATGCGATGGCGCGCGAGCTCGGTGGCGGCTGCCACCACTTCTTCCACCACCTTCGACTCTTGCTGCCGGGCGCCTCCCAGGATCGGCCGCGTGCCCACGCGCATGAGGCCGCGTCGGATGTCGTTCTGGAACACCACCACCACGATGAGGATGATGGAGGACAGCAAGGTCGAGAGCAGGTTGTAGAGGGTGACCAGGCCGGCCCAGCGGGCCAGCACGTAGACCGCGAAGATGACCCCGAGGCCGGTGCCCATCTGCATGGCGCGCGTGCCGCGGAGCACGAGCAGCACGCGATAGATGACGTACGTGACGATGGCGAGGTCGAGCACGTCCACCGCCACCTGGGTCCAGGGGCGTTTGGCGATGAGGTGGAGCAGCCCTTCAAGCACCGGCTGGCCCCCCTCCTTCGCCGGTGGCGCCGGGAACGAACGGCTCGCCGAACGGCAGGCGGGTGGCGCTCTCCGGGAGCGCGCGCGGCGGCGACGTCCCGCTCGCGTCGAGGTGACGGTAGAGGTCGATGGCCTGGCGGGTGGGAACGATGTCGTGCACGCGCAGGAGCTTGGCGCCGGACCGCGCTGCATAGAGGGCCGCGGCCACCGACGCACCGATGCGCTCCTGGGCCCAGGCCTTCTCGTCGGCGATGCGCAAGAACGACTTGCGGCTCGCGCCCACCAGCACCGGATACGGCGTGCCCGCCACCACCTCGCGGGTGCGACGCAGGAGCTCGAAGCTGTGGCGCGCGTTCTTGGCGAACCCGAGGCCCGGGTCCATGACCAGGCCCTCCTCGAGGACCCCGAGCGCGAGCGCACGGCGGGCCGCCGCGTCCCACTCGACGAGCACGTCGTGAACGACGTCGCCGTAGGCGGCATCCGGGTACGCGCCGAAGCCGCGCATCTCGGCCTGCGTTCCGCGGGCGTGCATGAGCACCAGCACCGCCTCGAAGCGCGCCACCACCGAGGCGAGCTCCGGTTCGCGGAGGCACGAGACGTCGTTGACGATGGAGGCGCCGGCCTCGAGGCACACCCTCGCCACCTCGGGGCTGGTGGTGTCCACCGAGACACACGCGCGCGTCACCGCGTACTGCAGCACCGGGAGGACCCGCTCGATCTGCGTGGCGGCCGGCACCGCCGGGGCGCCGGGCCGGGTCGACTCGCCACCGATGTCGATGATGTCGGCCCCCTCTTCCACCAGCTCGTCCACCCGCGCGCGGGCGCGGGCCGCGTCGAGGTACAAACCGCCGTCGCTGAAGGAGTCGGGCGTGACGTTGCACACGGCCATGAGCGCCGCACCGCGCCGGGCGACGGCGCTCCGCAAGACGTCCGTGAACGCCGCAATCCTCCGCACCGGACCTCCGTCCGCCGGTCTCGGCGCCATTGCCAACACTCGAGCGGTCTCATGGAGCTAGCAAGTTCTGCGCCGGGCCGCAACAAACCGGGATTTGGACGGGTTCATTTCCCTTGCGTGGACAAATTCCCGGTGGCTTTGTGCGGGTGTGCCGGAATCATCTTTCATGAAGTCGCTGTTTCACGGGGTCATCGCCGAGAGCATGATCTTCCCGTACCCGGTTCCCCGTCGCGCGGAGGCCGACCAGCTCCACGGGTTTCTCGGCGAGGTGCGAAAGTTCTTCGGCAAGAACGTGGATTCGGCGCGCATCGATCGCGAAGGCGCGGTCTCCGAGGAGGTCATGGCGGGCCTGCGCGACCTCGGCCTGTTCGGCATCGGCATCCCCACGAGCTACGGCGGCAAGGGGCTCAGCCACACCGCCTGCGCCCGCGTGGTGCAAGAGCTGGGGACCCTCGATTCGTCGCTGGCCGTCACCATCGGTGCGCACCAGTTCATCGGCGTACGCAGCCTCTTGCTCTTCGGAAACGACGCCCTCAAGAACGCCTACCTCCCGAAAGCCGCCAAGGGCGAGTGCGTATGCGCCTTCGGCTTGAGCGAGGCGGGAGCGGGCAGCGACGCCGCCGCCCTGCGCACGCATGCGGAGCGCGACGGCGACTTCCACGTGCTCACCGGCACCAAGGTCTGGGTAACCAACGGCGGCATCGCCGATCTCTTCACGGTGTTCGCCCGCACCTCGCCCGCCGACGGCGACGAGAAGCCGCGCATCACGGCGTTCCTGGTGGAGCGTGCGTTCGGCGCCAAGACCACCGCCAACGAGGGCAAGCTCGGCGTGCGCGGCACCAGCACCACCGATCTCATCCTCGACCGCGTGCGCGTCCCCGACGGCAACGTCCTCCACGACCCCGGCCGCGGCTTCAAGGTCGCCATGGAAGTGCTCAACGACGGCCGCCTGGGCATGGCCGCCGGCTGCATCGGCACCGCCCGCCGCCTCATCAAGCTCGCCACCGACCGCACCAAGGAGCGGCGTGCCTTCGGCCGCACCATCGGCGAGTTCGGCCTCATCAAGGACAAGATCGCCCAGATGATGGCCAGCACCTACGCGCTCGAGAGCATGACCTACCTGACCACCGGGCTGGTGGACGGCGCCGCGCACGACTATTCCATCGAGAGCGCCATCTGCAAGGTGTTCGGCTCCGAGACCCTGTGGTCCATCGCCAACGACGCATTGCAGATCGCAGCCGGTGCAGGATACACGCAATCGCAGCCCTTCGAGCGCCTCCTGCGCGACGCCCGGGTGAACCTCATCTTCACCGGCACCAACGAGATTCTCCGTTGCTTCATCGCCCTCAGCGGCATGCAGGGACCGGGCAAGGAGCTCACCGACGTGTCACGCGCCATGCGCGAGCCCATCAAGGGCTTCGGGCTGCTCTCCGACTTCGCGCTGCGCAAGGCCAAGACCGCCTTCGCCCGCGACCGCATGCGACTCGCGCACCCGCTCCTCGCCCGCGAGTCGGTGGTGCTCGAGGAGTACGCCCAGGACCTGGCGCGCAACGTCGACAAGGTGCTGCGCAAGCACGGCCGCAACATCGCCGAGATGCAGTTCACCCAGCGGCGCGTGGCCGACATGGCCATCGACCTCTACGCGGTGGCCGCCACCCTCGCTCGCACCACCCGCGCCATCGAGGAGCGCGGCGAAGAGGGCGCGCGCCGGGAGATCGACATGGGCAGCATCTTCGTCGCCACCGCCGAGAAGCGCCTCCGCGAGAACGCCTTCGCCTTCGACAAGAACGACGACGAGCTGCGCAAGGCCGTCGCCGCCAAGGCCTACTCCGACGGCGGCTATCCGCTCGACATCATCTGAGGTCGAGGTGGAGGTCGTGCTGCACACCGCGAGACTCGTTCTGCGCCGCGCCGAAGCCGGCGATCTCGCGGCCATGCACGCGGTGCTGAGCGACCCCACGGCCACGCGCTACTGGTCCACGCCCCCGCACACGTCGCTCGAACAGACCGAGCGCTGGCTGCGCGGCATGATCGAACAAGGACACGACGACTTCGTGGTGACGGTCGGCGGCGAGGTAGTGGGCAAGGCCGGCTTCTTCGGTCCCGACGACGAGGTGGGTTTCATCCTGCACCCCCGCGTGGCCGGACGCGGACTCGGAACCGAGGCGGTGCACGCGGTCATCGACCGCGCCTTCACCGTCCGCGGTCGCCCGCGGGTGCGCGCCGACGTAGACCCCCGCAATCGAGCCTCGTTGGGCCTCCTGGCGAAGCTCGGCTTCGTGGAGACCGGTCGCGCGAAGGGCACCTTCCAGGTGGGCGACGAGCTCTGCGACAGCGTGTATCTGGAAGTGACGCAAGCGACGTTCCGTGCGCCCGCCCGCGCAGAAGCTCGACAGTAATCGCGCGCGGTCCCCACGCAAGTGCACCCTTCGCGCTACGTGTTCGCGCGGGGCTGCACCCTTGCACTACCTCGTGGCTACCCCTCTAACCGGCAACGCCCCCGCGCACGCGCACGAGCGCTGTTCATTGATCATATACCACGAACACGCGTCACGCGAGTGGCCGCGACCGCGAAGCGGGAGCTGATCTCGGCGACCCGCGAAGCGGAAGCCGAGCCACCAACTTCCGCGACCCGCGAAGCGGAAGCGCACTCTCTCGGCGACCGCGAAGCGGAAGCCGAGCCACCAACTTCCGCGACCGCGAAGCGGGAGCCCGATCACGCAGTCTCGAAACGACGCGCAAGCAAGCGATCTGAAAGCGTCGCCCGAGCGAGCGAACGGGCGGTGGCTAGGGAGGGTCGCGCGGAACGTACTTCTGTACGTGAGCACGCCCGACCGACGCCATCGCCCGTGCAGCCGCTCGGCGACGCTTTCAGTAGGAGGGGGGGGGCGTGGAGGCATCCGGCGGCGTCGTCGGCACGGGGCACGACGACGAGGCGGAGCGGAAGCACACGTTGGTGCCCACGTCGCAGCAGTTGCTGCCGCTGGTGACGGAGGGACAGCTGTTCGCGCAGTCCGAGTCCGTCTTGCACGTCGGGACGCACGCCTTGGTGGTCCCGGTGTCGGGCTTGGCGGTGCCAGAGTCGACGACGGGCGTCGTGCCCGCATCCGGCAGTGTGTCCGGTTCTTCGCTGGTGGAGGTGGCGCAAGCAGCCGCCACGGCGAGGGAGAAGAGGAGGACGAGAGCCGGTCTGGCGTGTTGCATGGCTAGTGAGGTATATGCGGGCGACTGGGTCGGTGCAACATCCACGGAGCTGTTTTTTGCCGATGTTTGGAGTGTTTTCCGAGCGATGTCCGGGCCCATGAAACGTTTGCGTCAGGGGTACCTCTTCCTTCGCGATCGCCCCTTCGCAATCGTTCTGCTTTTGGGCGCGCTCGCATTCCTACCCGCCCTGTCTGCGCCATACCTGCTCGACGATTATCTTCAGGCGTCGATGGTCCGCGGCACCTATCCGGTGCCGAGGAATCCTCTGGACCTGTACAATTTCATCAACGCTGCGGATCGCGGCGTGCTCCTCGACCGCGGAATGCTCCCCTGGTGGTCGCATCCGGACCTCACCATTCGCTTTCTCCGGCCGCTGCCCAGCGCGCTCCTCTGGCTCGATCACCGGCTGCTGGGGACGCATGTATTTTCCCTGCATCTGCACTCTTTCGCCTGGTGGGCGGCGGCCACGTTCGCGGCGGCATTGCTGTTTCGCGAGGTGTTTTCCCGGCGCGTGGCTGGCTTCGCCACGGTGGTCTTCGGCCTGGCCCCCTGCCACGTGGTGCCGCTGGCGTGGCTCGCCAACCGCGAGGCGCTGGTGTCGCTCACCTTCGGATTTCTCGCGCTCCTGGCGCACGTTCGCTTCCGCGCGCGGCCCTCGCCGGGGCGCGCTCTCCTGAGCGCAGCGGCCTTCGCGCTCGCCTTCACTGGCGGTGAGTACACGCTCGGCTTCGCGGGGTACGTCGTGGCCATGGAGGTGTGGGGCGGCAAGAGCCGGGCCCTCGGCACGCGTGCGCTCTCGGCAGCGCCCTTCGCGATCCCCGCCATCGTGTACCTGGCCATCCGCAGCGCGCTCGGCTGCGGCGCCGCCGGGTCGGGCTTCTACTCCGACCCGATTCGCGATCCGGTGGCCTACCTGCAGACCGCGCCGCGGCGCCTCTTCACGCTGCTCATCGAAGCCTGGTGCTCGCTCGACGCCGATACTCTGACCTCCGACACCCCGGCGTGGCTCCTCACGCTCATGGGTGGCGCCCTCCTGTTCGCGATGTTCCGCGGCAAGAAGCACATCGCCTCCACGCTCGACGAGCCCACCCGCGGGCACGCCACCTGGCTCTTCTGGGGCTCGCTCCTCTCGCTGCCGCCGGTCCTGGCGGTGGTGCCTTCGCCGCGGCTACTGGGCGCCAGCATGCTGGGCGTGGCCGCGCTCTCGGCCCTCGTCATCGATCGCGCGTGGTTCGCCGTCGCCGAAGACCCGGACCCCCGAAGGCGCGCGTTCCTCGGCTACGCGGCGTTGGCGCTGGCCTTCGGCCACTGGGTCCACGCCCCGGTCACCTCCTGGCTGCTCGGGCGGAAGTTCCGCACCTCCGCCGAGAACTTCGGCGCCAACGCGGAGCTGCTCCGGGAAAAGATGCAAGATCCACGGAGCGCGCAGGTGGTGGTGGTGCGCGGCATCGGTGGCGCGTTCTTCTTGCCGTTCGCGCTCACACCCGATGGCACGCCGCCCAAGCGATGGCGCATGCTCTCGCAAGCGGGCCATGTGCTCGCGCTGCGGGAGGACGCGCAGACGCTGCTGCTCCTGGCGCCCAAGAACCGCAGCCTCTTTCCCGGTGGCCACGGCAACCTGTTTCGCAACGAGCGCGACACCATTCCCGCCGGCGCCACCTTCGATCTGCCCGGCATCCACGTCACGGTGGTCGACGTGAACGACGCCGGTCCCCAGCGCGTTCGCTTCGTCTTCGACGAGCCTCTGGAGAGCCAGACCTGGCTGGTGGAAGAGTACCGCGGCTTCCGGCTCACCGAGCCACCGGAGCCCGGCTTCGGCTTGCCGTTCCCGGTGGAGTAGAGGGGTCAGCCCCGCTGGAGGGCGCCAGCGGGTTTCGTGGTTCCGAGCCTCGCCTTGGGTGCCATGAGGCGCGCGGAGATCTTGGCCGTGACCTCGCGGGTCACCAGGCGCGAGAGCATCGCGGTCAGCCGGTTGCCGGCGCCGTGAATGACCGACGCGCGGTTCTTCCGGAAGGCGCGCAACCCGAGCGTCACCACGTCCTCCGCCCGGGCCTTGGTCCCGAAGGCCGCGGCCTCGCCGGCGCGGGCGAAGAACGGCGTGTCGGTAGCGCCCGGGCAGAGCGCCAGCACCCGCACGCCGCGCGGTCGATACTCGGCCCACAGCGCCTCGCTGAACGAGAGCACGAAGGCCTTGGTGGCGCCGTACACCGCCATGTACGGCACCGGCTGGAAGCCGGCGGTGGAGGCCACGTGGATGACGCCGCCCTGTCGTCGTTCGAGCTGGGGCAAGAACAGGTGGGTGAGCTCCACCAGGGCGCCGACGTTGACGTCGATCTGCCCGCGGTGCACGTCGAGCGCCACCTGGTCGAAGGGCCCGTAGGCCGCGAACCCGGCGTTGTTCACCAACACGTCCACGGTGCGACCATCGCGCGTGGCTGCCTCGAAGACGCGCCGCGCTGCCCCCGGCTCCGAGAGGTCGCAGGCGATGGTGTCCACCGGCGTCGGCGCCAGCTCCGCCGCCAGCGCCGCCAGGCGCTCCTCCCCCCGCGCCACCAGCACGAGATGCGCGCCGAGCGCCGCCAAGCGACGCGCGAAGGCCTCGCCGATGCCCATGGATCCACCGGTGACGAGCACCGTCTTTCCCGAGAAGTCGTAGTCGTTCATGCGCTCATGGTGCGTCCGCGCGAGCTTTCCAGGAACGGGCATCGATCGTAATCTGTTTTCCATCGATGCAAACCTCTCCCACCCCCACCTGGGACGATCTCCGGGTCCTCCTCGCGCTCCACCGGCATGGCAGCTTCCTGGGCGCCGGACGTGCGTTGCAGGTCTCCACTTCGACGGCCGCGCGTCGCATCGACGCCCTCGAGGCCTCGTTGGGCCGCCCGTTGGTGCAGCGAAGCAGCGCGGGTACCGCCATCGAACCCGACGCGCTCCCGCTGGTGGAGCTGGCGGAGCAGCTCGAGCTCGGCCTGCGTGCGGCCCGGCGCAGTGAGGGGCGGAGCGACATCGGCGGCACCGTCCGCATCTCCTGCGGTGAAGGGTTCGCGCGGCCCGCCACCCGCGTCCTCTCGGACCTGCGGAAGAAGCATCCAGCGCTCCAGTTCGAGTTGAGCGCAGAGTCGCGCCTGGCCGATCTCGCGCGCCGCGAGGCCGACATCGGTGTCCGCAAGGTTCGCTCGGCCTCGCCGGTGCTGGTGGAGCGACTGGCGGGGCACCTGAGCTTCGGGCTCTACGCCGCGCAGAGCTACGTGGAGCGCAGGCTCCGTGGCGGCCACCTCGAGACCACCGATTTCGGGCGTCACGACTTCGTGGGCTACGACGGAGAGCTGGCCCGCTCACCGCAGATGCAATGGCTCGCCGCCCACGGGGCCACCCGCTTTCCCTTCCGCACCAGCTCCGATTTCGCGCTCCAGGAAGCGGTGGAGCAGGGTCAAGGCATCTCGCTCATGGCCGATGCTCTCGCGCGCGACGTGCCCGGCCTGGTGCGCCTCGACGTCGACCTGCCGCTGCCGCGCACGCCGGTGTTCATCGTGTTCCACAAGGAGCTCCGGCGGGTGCCGCGCTGTCGGGTGGTGGTGACGGCGTTCGCGGAGGCCTTTCGCCAGGCGCTGGTGTGACCGAGCGCGGCGATGGTCAGGCGGCGAGGCGCTGACGCACCCGCAGCGCCGGCTTCTCCACGAAGATGTGGAGCAGGTAGCCCACGAAGATGGAGCTCCCCATGAGGAGCACGAGCGAGAGCGGCCACACCAGGATCATCGACACGTGGCGCGCCTCCAGGCGCTTGGCGATGGGCACGATGAAGTGGTCGCAGAGGGGAATGTGCACCAGGTACACCCCGTAGCCGAGGGTGGCGATACGGCGAAAGATGGGCGCCGAGAGCGCCCGCTGGATGGGTCCCTCGCCGTGCAGCAAGAGGAGCACCGCGCAGAACCACATGATGCTGGTGACGGTACCCCAGGCGAACACGTGGACGATCTGCACGTACTCGGGGCCGAACATGGCAGGCCGCAGGAGGAGCCACAGGCAGGCCAGCGCGGGGAGCGCCAAGAGGGCGCGGTTCAGCGGCTTCTGGAGCCACACGTGCACGCGATCGCCGAACCGCTGCTCCACGAAGGCCAGGATGATGCCGCACACGATGGTGTCGAAGCGGGTGTGGGTCCGGAAGTAGAGCGCCCCGTAGAGGATGAAGTCGTTCCAAGGCCGATGGCGGTAGAAGATCACCAGGCGGATCACCAAGGCCATGGCCCACACCACGGTCAGGAGCCCGATGCGCGCCTTGTCGGTCTTGAGCTTCTGCAGCACGTAGAAGAGCGCCGGAACCGTCAGGTAGAACTGCTCCTCGAGGGCCAACGACCAGCCCCAGAACATGACGATGTCCTTGCGCTGGAGCGAGAAGAAATTCGTCGAGTAGATGTACTCGTAGACGAGGTGGCTCTTCTGCATGGCGGTGAGCGTGGTCACCAGAGCCAGGAACGTGAGCACCAGATAGTACGAAGGGAAGGTGCGGAAGATGCGGCGCAGGTAGAAGCGCCGGATGTTCTGCGAGCCGCTGGTGCGCAGCGAGTGCAGGAGGATCGATCCGATGAGGAATCCGGAGAGGATGAAGAAGAGATCCATCCCGAAGAAGATGGTGAGCGAGCCATCGACGAACCCCTTGTCGAGGACGATGCCCTCCTCGCCCGCGAAGATCCACGTGACGTGGAACTGCACCACGCTGATGATGGCGAGGACGCGAATACCGTGCAGCGTGGGGTAGCGGTTGTCGAGGAGGTCGAGGCCGAAGAAAGAAGTGCCCGCCATCGACCGCTCAGACCGGTCGTTCTTCCGAGGGCCCACCACCACCGGTGCCGCCCGAGCTGCCGAGGCGAAGGCCCGACGACCCGGCCAACGAAGACCGGTCACCGGCGCCCGCCGCATTGCGACGATGCGCAAGGGCGCGGGTCAGAGCCGCCGGCGTCGCATCCAGGGGCTCGAGCCCGTCGAGCGTCCAGCGCGCGAAGGTCGGGGCTCCATGTGCTTCGCTCTCGAGGACGCGCGAAGCGCGCTCGGTGAAGAGCGGCGAATGCGCGACCGGCACGAACACGCCACCGGCGCGGTAGCCGATGGCCGCACGGACCACCGCCTCCGGCGGCAAGTCTCGCACGTAGTAGTCGCCGAGGTCCGCGTGCACCTCGATGTCGCGCTCGTCGCTGCGCGGGCCGTCCCAGGTGGGCACCACCGTGAGGATGCGGAGCACGATGGTCCCCTCCCCGCGCTCGCGCTGGAGCAGCTCCAAGGTGCGCGGCCGCACCTCCCAGTAGACGAAGAGCGTGCGCGGGTCGACGGTGAGCGCCACGCACTCGTCCACGTCGTAGCGCGGCGGGAGCGGCTCGTCGTCCAGCATCTTGGGCGGCAGCGTGGGGACCAAGCCCTCCGCGTCCGCATCCGCGTCGCGCGCATCGCGGCTGCTTTCGCCGTTGGGAATGGCCGTCACCGGCTCCTCGTCGTCCTCGGCGGCCAGCGCTGCGGCACGCGCTTCGGCCTCTTCCTCCGGGGGGAGCAGCGGTCGATCGGGCACGGCGTAGGTGTGCTCGGTGAGGGCCGTCAGCATGGCCACGGCGGCGGCGTTCTCCGGATCGGCCTCGATCACCCGACGCAGGGTTTCCATGGCCCGGTCGATGTGCCCCTGTGAGGCGTAGATCTCCGCCAAGGTCACGGTGGGAATCGCCGACTCCACGGTGCGCGGCGCGGGCGGAGGCGACGCCGCCCCACGAATGCGCGTGGCGGCGTCGGGCAGGTGAAGGCCCCGCTCCACCACCCGCGCCAGCAGATCGCGAGCGAGGCCGAAGAAGCCGCGGGCCAGGCGCACGGTGTCGGCT
>JABFRG010000495.1 GCA_013141295.1 Polyangiaceae bacterium | reverse complement strand
CGGAGGGAGTGGGGGCGATGGCGCACTTGGTCTTGGACCAGGATCACACACTGACGGGCGTGCACCACGGCAGCATTCGCGTCCTCAAGGGGTCGTTCGTGATGGTGGGCACGCTCTACGGCACCCTGGAGCTGCAGGCGACGGCAACGGCGCTCGTGGTCGGCTGGCAGAAGGGCGGTGTGGTCGTCGCCGGGGGAGCTCTCGTGGTGGTCACCGGCAACCTCGACGGCGACGTGTTCATCGCCAGCGGCGGGCGGGTCGTGGTGGACCCTGGCGGCCGCCTCAAGGGCGCCGTGGACAACAGCGGCCTCCTCACGGTGCGGGGCACCGTGGAGGGCCTCCGGCGCGGCACTGGCGAGGTGCGCATCGAACGCGGCGGGCTTGTGCGCGGCCCGGCGACGTAGCAGCATGGAGCCACAGAGGAGGGAAACACACGATGCACGAGACACCCGCAGGGGACTTTGACGACGCGGCGCTTCGCCGACTGCTGGACGAGCTGGGGATCCCGTTCGCCATCGGCACCGATCCCGGCATCCTCGAGGCCCTGGCGAAGCACTTCGCCCCGGTGGAGCCCGCCTTGGCCGAGGCGCTGCGGCGTCGGGCGTTGTTGGGGCGGGCGACCGTCCAGCGCGCGCTCCCAGGCGCGTCGGGCGCGAGCGTGCCGGTGACCATCCAGGACCGCACCGACGGCATGACGTACGTCCTGTCGCTGGCGGGCGTGCCGATGGTGGGCGACGTCCTCGTGGTGCGCCATCCGTCGGGCGGGGTGTCGCTCTGGGCGCTTCGGGTGCTCGAGGTCGGCACCAACGGAGCCTGCGTTGCGGAGCGCATCGGCGGCGTCCAGAGCGCGCACGCGATCTTCGACGCGCACCCCGTCCCGCGCTGGCACGAAAAAGATTTCGCATAAGTTAGATTATGTCAACTATTTGACATTACTTGACATTATCCCGTGCACTGCGCACCCTTTCCGATCGCTCTCGGGCGCTTCCATGCGGTGCTAAGCTTTAACTATGCCTTGGTTGCATGACGTCGCAGCAGCCATTCTCGAGAGATGACAAGCTCAACCGAGGTGAGTGACGTGAAATGTGAGGGGGCGCTTAAACGGGGGGCGCAGGTCCTCTACCTCCAGTCGATACGGCCTTCCAGTTTCGTCTAAAAGCCAGATGGCAACTTCGCTCTGTTCGTCATGCTCGGCCGCCGTCTGGTGGACGAATTGGGTGCGAATTGCGCTACCAGCGTGCAAGAGGGACGCCGTCCATCGACATCCTAGACGAACCCGACGGCTGCTGTTGTCGGTTGCGCGGAAGTAGACCCATTCGACGTTGGCAATCGAATTGTCCGGGTTGACCACATTCCACCATGCGTCGTCGGTGCCCCCTGGCCCCGCTCCGACGAACAATGGGTTGTTTACGTCGGCTCTTGAGTCCGTGGTAGCTGTCCGCGGAGTACCGTCGTTGGCAAGATAAACAATGCTGTTCGTGAGCCCGATTTGCATTGGCATCGAGCCAGAGTACGCGCCGGGGTAGAGGATGCAAGTGGTTGCGCCGGCGCCACGGGGTATCGGCGGGAAGCGCTCAAACGGGTTCAGGTTTAGCGGCCGGCGGATACTTCTCGAGCCAGTCCAGTACCTTTCGAACGACCATCTCCGCCGTTGCCTTGGCATCCCTCGCCTCCTCCGGTCTAAGGTCGGGTACGCCGGATGGGTACTCCGACAACATGCCGCCTGCGTGGATCCTTTGCCGCGTGGTGATGAGCGCGTCTGCGCGGTGACGAGAAGGTGTGTCCAGAATGGCTGCATCCCCGCCGCTAGCGGCGCTCTTCACGAGGTCCCGGACCTTCCAACTTCGTGGCTCCTGAAGAAAGTCCTTCGACGCGAGCGTGCCGAGCTGATTGTTCTGTGCATGGCGCACGACGAAAGAAAGCGCCCCTTCCACGATGGCCGCAGCGGCAACCGAGACCGCCACGGGTGTGATCGATGGATCCAGATGCTTCAGCTCGGCCACCGCGCGAGACCACCACACACTGAATTGACCGTAGCCCAGCGTCTCGAGCGCCGAGGTAAATGCCTCGAGCGGCTCCGCACTTGGCGGCCTTCCATCGGTCCGCCGCTTGATGGCTCCTCGCACAAGCTCGTGCACCTTTACTCGCACTGAATCGACGGGAGGCGTCGACCGAATGCCATGACCATGCGCGGAAGCGAGCTGCTTGCTCGGGGCTAGGTAGTGCTCCGTACCACGGGAGAATCGCACGATGCCGTCAGCTTCAAGGAAGCGCCCGGTCAGAACATTGATGGCGATCGCAGCTTCGAGGTCGATGCGGGGGAGGCCTTTCGAGACCCCTCGCTCGACCAACACGCGGCGCTCCATGCTGGCTCGCGCGGCCCCTTCGGAACGCACCAGCGCCTGAAGCTGCTCGTACACGAAGTCGAACGCCTTCACGTTCCGGAAGTCGGAACTCTCCGGCAAGTGGAAGTCGGGCCATCGGATGTTTGCGCGAGGCATGATCCTCTCTGACCCCCAATATTGTTGGGCGCCAGAGGCGTTGATCGCGTCCCCGACTTCGCCGGGTTCGTAGCCAAGAGACCGGCCCAGTTCCAGGAGTTCTGCAGTGGTCAAACCTTGATCGGTAGGCGCGAGAAACACGGTGCTCTCCAGAGCGTTGGTGACAAACTTAGCGACTTCAACAATGCGGTTCATCTTCCTATCCTTTAGCGATGGCCCTTCCGAACGAGGTGGGCGTACGCACAGGCGGCGCCCACCCCTCCTTTCACCTCAACCCTTGCTCCTGCGCGGGTCGTGACCGTGGCTGTCCTTGTCCTGGATGCGCCCGTCCTCGCCCTTGATCACCAGCTCGGAGCCCTCCTTCTTGGCGGCATCGCGCCCGATCGCCACCGCCTCCTTCTTGGTGGGCGTCACCGCCGACGCCCGGTCGTTTCCCTCCTTCTTCACCTGCCACCCCTGGGGATGGGGGCCAACGTGAACGTTCTTGCCACCGCCACCGCTCTTACTTTTCGCCATTATTTGCCAGCTTTCTGTCGTAACCCGCGGGCAAGTTCAAAGGCGCCCGCCAGAAGCTCGAGCCAACCGTCGGCCGCGCCTCTGTATCCCCTATGCGCCCCATTGCAGCGAAGTTGATCACTGGGTACGGTGAAAAGTTGCGTTCGCCGTCGATTTCGTCGACGCGACGATCACAACGGACATCCACTGGAGCATGAAGGGGGGAAGCGTTGACGGACAGCCTTCGGAACTTGCGAGCCGAGCTTCAGCGAGCAGACTGGAAAGCTCTCCTACCCCGGCTCGCCAAATATGCGGCCGGCCGCCTCCGACGCCTCGGATGGGCCGGCGGCCACGACCATGAACCAAGCGCGATGTCGATAGAGGAGCTGCTACACACCAGCCTGGATCGTTGCCTCGACGGTTCCAGGACCTGGAATGATGATGACCCCCCTGAGCTGGAGGCCTTCCTGCGTGGTGTCATCAAGAGCGTCGCGTACTCCGAGCGCAAGAAGTGGTTGGGGAAGAAGACGTCGCCGCGGGAGGACGCAGGCTCCTTCGATCCGGACCCTCGACCGTTGCCTGATGCCGCGCTCGAAGAAAAGGAAGCTCGAGAAGCCCTCGCAAAAGATCTGGAAGAAATCCTCGCCGGTGACGAGGATCTGGGGATGCTCGTTCTAGCCATCCAAGACGGACACGTGAGACGCTCGGACATCGCCCAGGCGCTTGGATGGACGCCGGATCGTGCGACCGCCGCTCGACTTAAGCTCCAACGCGCCCTCATTCGACATCGCCCCGACCAGTTCGCCACGCACAAGAAGACGAGGGGCGCCTCGTGAGCCGGGATGACGAGAACAAACGACTCTTGAGTCTACTCGCCGACGCGCTCGACGACGCCGACGATCCCGTTGACGACGCCGAGGCCCAGGCGTTCACCCGACGCATCGGCATCAACGTCGAAGCGCTGGCGGCGTCCTTCCGCGCGCGCGTAGCAGCGGCCGACGCGGAGGACCGCGCGAAGCGCTTCTCTGAAGCCCAGGGGGCGTTCGAAGCGGAGTCCGCCAGCTACACCACGCGACCCCGAGAGCCAAGACGATCGCTGGAAGCCCAGCGAGCCGAGCTGTCGCGCCTCGCGGCGCGCATTCCGAAGGACGCCCCCGTGTCGATGCACTACCTGAAGTTTGACGAGGCGACCGAGGACGAGCTCGCGGAGATGATCACGGCGCTGCGGCATCTCTTGGGCGATGATGAAGGGTAGCAACTGGTTCTCCAAGCCACCGTTGGGGCGACCCCCCGTTCTGCAGCTGGGCACCGTGCATGCGGAGAAAGTCCGGAAGGAGCTTGGCTACGTACATCCGACCGAGCTGTCTATTGAGGCGCTCGCTCACCTGCGCGGCGTGTTGGTGCGGTCGACCCCATCATCCGGCGCACGGGCCAGCTTGGTTCGACTCGGCGAGCGCGGAATCATCGGCGTGACAGAAGGTCTTTCGGCAGGCCCTCGGCGGTGGGCCATCGCCCACGAGCTTGGGCACTTCGAGGCGCACCCTCACGTCAGCTACCTGGGCCTCTGTACGGGGGAGGACCTTCGTGCAGACTACCGGTCGAGTGGACGTGAGCCAGAGGCCAACGCTTTCGCCGCTGAGCTATTGCTCCCGAAGGACCTCCTCCTCCCCCTTTGCGATGTCAAGGAGGTCCGGTGGGAGCCCGTCGAGAGCATCGCGAAGGCCTTTCTCGTGTCACTGACGGCCGCCGCTTTCCGATTCGTTCAACTCACCGACGAGCGCGCCGTCGTCGTCTGCTGCGAGCATGGTGCGGTGAAATGGTCCGCGGGCAACCGCTCCTTCGGGCCCCGCCCACCTCGCGGCATGAAGCTCGACGGATGGAGCCTCGCGTACGACTTCTTTGCGAAGAAGGACGAGCGCCGGCGGCGGGAGACCGTTTCGGCCAGCGCGTGGGTCCCCGGCGCAAGTGATGACCTCGAACTGGTCGAGCACGTCATACCCATGCCCATACTCGGCCAAACGCTGAGCCTCCTATGGTTTCGTCCGTGACGGTACGTCCAGGCCGTCCAGAGGATCGTCCTCGTCGAGCGGCACACCGATGGGCTCCCCGCCCACCCATCGAGCGAGGAGACGAATCGTGTCGATGGTGTGGCGTGGCTGACCGGGGTACGGCCAGAGACGGACGCTTGCTTTCCTCCCCAACGGTTTGACGCGCGCCGCACCCATCAGCTCGCGGTTGCGCGTCACGTAGACCAGTCCCCAGTCCAACCGCACGCACCAGCGGCCGTCCGGTCTCGAGTACTCCATGCTGGGCAGGCTTCGGATTCGGAATGCCTCGTCTTCCTCCCCTACCCACTGCCATTCCAGAAGTGCGTCAGGCGCGGCAACCCGATTCGCTCCGCCAGCTCAAACTGTGAAGGGGCCTCTACCTCTCTTCCGTCGCTATAGACAGCAACCGTGGGCATCATCCCGCCGAACTTCACGAAGCGAGGTCGCTCGCGGCCCGGCGCAAGAGGGGCGTCGGCGGGGACGATGGCTACGGTGTACTGGAACTTCGTGGGCGTCATCAGGAAGCGGTCCCCATCGCTGGCGGTGGCACGCTCGCGAAGGCGCTAGCCGCGCGCCAGCGTCGCCCCTCCACGAGCTCGTAGGACACCAAGAGCCCGAGCGCGGTCAGGCTGTCTAGAACCTCGGTGACGTCGTCCACTTTGGCGCCTTTGAAGGAGCCGGCGACCTCGGCCGCCGACCACTCTGAGGCCACCCCGGTGACGAGATCACGCACGGCCGCGATTTGGTCCGCAAGCTTCCTTGGCCACGTGGCGGCCGATGCCTGCGGCTTGGGGGCGACCACTTCATCGTCCTCGTCCGACGCCGGAAGCTCCACCTGCGCCATCGATGCCGGGGCCGACGTGGGGTCCTGAAAGTCGGGCCGAAGCCATCGAACAAGACCCCGCCTCTCCTCATCGGCTCGCTCTCTGTTCAAAGCGACGAGGCGCTCGAGGACTTGCTCGTCCGACAGGTCTTGGGGCCAGCCGTACGCGTCAAGCACGACTGCATCCAGGTCGTCGTGGAGCTTCCTCAGCACAGAGACGAGCCCCTGCTGATGAACCACCTTCTCCTTGTCGGTCAGGGTCTCGCCGACCCTAAGCTTCTCCAGGACATTGTAGATGGCGGTAATCGTCAGCCCGGGGCTGTCGGCAATGACCTTCCGCCGGTGGTCATCTAGCGCCGTCGCCCTTCGGGCCACGTGTTCGCGTCTCGTTGCGTCCGCGTCTGGAAATGGGAATGTCTCGAAGCACCGAGAATTGTTGTACCTGGGGTCATCTCCGACACCGAGCTTGCTGCCGAGGCGCAAGGACCAGTGCACGTGGACGCGGCTCGACAGGACCCCGAGCATGAAGGCGGAATCCGACGCGAACGCGATGACCGTGCTCTCCACCAAGGCACCACGCGGAACGAAGGTGAAGACCCGATGCGTTGCTGTGCGACACGTCGCGATGTACCGATCGAGCCCGTCGGTGGCCGCTCGCATCGAACTGCGCGACTCCACGTAGACCCACCAGCGATCGCGGTATGACTTCCGGCGCTGAAGGTCTCGTTCTGGCTTCACACGCTCTAGAACTCGCTGAAATAGCGTCGGGGCCTCGTCTCGCGCCTCGTCCTCACTGCGGCCATAGAAGTCGATGGCGTACTTTCTCACCGGACGCTGGTTCAGGTCCCTTCCGATGATCAAGGGTCGAAGAAGCCCGCGCTCTCGCATCGGCACTGCATCGACATCATCGACAAGAAACCCCTGCCCTCCCAGCGTTACCCCCATGAAGGAAAGTCCGCCATTTGAAGCCAGAGCTACGGCATCCATCGTCGCCGGCCCCACGCTGAGATCCGACTGTATGCGCCCTACCCTCGTCTCGCCCTCAAGAATGGCAACGCCATCCTCGCTCTCGGTCTCCGTCTTCACCGCCCAAAGCTGACCAGACGTGCGGCCCAGCTCGCCTACGGTCATGGCGATCCGGACTGCCGCGCCGCTTTCCGCGTCGACCCAAGGATGATTGGGGATGGCGAACACCAGACCGACACCAGCGTCCGCGGCGAACTCTATGGCTCTACGGTTGTAGCTCTGCGTGATGCTGTTCGTCGTGATGAAGCCGAAGCGCCTGGTGCCCGCATGAACCACCGCGTGGGCCGCCTTCGACCACCAGTACATCACATAGTCGCTGGCTTCAGACGTCTCCGGGTATGAGCCTCGCAGCGCGTCAACGTATCCGTCACCCAGGAGCTGTCGCATCCGCTTGTTGCCCACGAAGGGCGGGTTCCCCACGATGAAATCCGCGCGGGGCCACTCCGCCTTGCGCGGGTTCACGTAGCGATACAACTCGACCTGGGCCGACTCGTCGGGTACGTCCTCGCCGGTGACGGTGCTCTTCTTCAGGGTATGCCCATCCCAGCGGGTCACGGGCTTGCCGCTCTTTCCGTCCCGCTCCAGTTCCTGAGCGTCGTAGGCCAGGACAGCGTCCCTGCACTCGATGTTCTTGTAGTCTCGAAGGACCGGCTCGGGCACCGGCAGGTTCTTGCCGTACGCGCGGAAGTGCCACTGGAGGTAGCCGATCCAGAGGACCAGCTCCGCGATTTCCTTCGCCCACCGCTTTACCTCGATGCCGAGGAACTGCTGCGGCGTCACGCGCACGGTGTCGAGATGCAGGAACTCCTGCGTCTGCCCGAGACCGGTCAGGGTGGCGAGTACCTCGCCTTCCAGGCGCTTGAAAAGGTCGAGTGTGACGTAGAGGAAGTTTCCGGAGCCACAGGCGGGGTCCAGCACCCGCGTCTCGGCGAGCTTCTGGTGGAACTCCGCCACGAGCGCCGCGGCCTCCTTCGTCTTCTTCTTGGCCTCGGTCTCCTTCTTGGCCTCGTGTGCGTCGCTCACCAGCTTGCGGACCTGCGCTTGCACGAGGTCCCAGTCGGCGCGCAACGGTTCTTCGATGGTGGGACGCACCAGGCGCTCGACGTAGGCCCGGGGTGTGTAGTGAGCTCCCAACCGATGGCGTTCCTTCGGGTCGAGGGCGCGCTCAAGCAGCGTACCGAAGATGGCCGGCTCTACGTCCGCCCAGTTGCACTCGGCCGCCATCAGGAGGAGCCGAAGCGCGTGCTCGTCTAGCGGCAGCGCCGACGGCTTGGCAAACAGCCCGCCGTTGAACTTCAGGATCTTCCCCACCACTCCGAAGAGGGACCCGCCCTCGTTCATCGTGCGCCAGAGCGATTCGATGCCGCCCGCAAACGACGCCGGGCTCGGGATCCAGAAGTTCCGCAGAGCGTTGGTGAACGCCCCTTCGGGCAAGAGTCCCACGTCCTCCGCGAACATCGTGAAGAGGCAGCGCATGAGGAACGTCGCAACCAGCTCCGGCTCGTGCTTGTCGGCCTCGAGCTTCTTCGCCAGGTTCGCGATGTACGTCGCGATCTCGCGCGTGACCTTCGCTGCGTGCTTCGACGGGTCTAGCCGATGCGGCTCGAGGAAGATGGCGCGCAGCGTGTCCCGATGCTTGTCCAGGTCTCGAAGGAAGAGCCGGCTCCCCTGCGCATTCGGGAACGGCCGGTAGTTCCAGCTCCCATCGAAGGACGCGTAGAGATCGAAGCAATAGCCCAGGTCGGCCACCACCAGGAACGGCACCGGCTTGTCGAACGCGCGGGCGTAGCCCACGGCCTGGCCGTAGGCGTCCTTCATGGCGAGGTTCCACGCCGGCGTCTCGCGCTTCGCGGTGCCGAGCTTCTTGGAGCCAGCGTTGGATCCCTGCTTGGCTTCGAGGATGAAGCACTCGTGCTTGAAGAGGTCAATCTTCCCGACCGAGGTGGTGCCCCCCTCGTGCGTGAACCGGGCATCCCGTTCGAAGACATACTTGTCCGCGTTCGCATCGCCGGTGGTGGGGTCCGGGTGCGGCACGTCCAAGACGTCGCACAGGTCCTTCAAGAACGAGTCCTTGTTCGCCCGCTCCGCCGCACCCGATGCCGCCCACTTCGCGATGAAGCCTTCGAGAGATCCGCCCATGGAGGGGAGATACGGTACCCGAACGCGGCTGGTGGAGGCGGCGAATCGTACCCGCGAAGGGACCTCGATTCGGTACCATCAAGGGATGCAAGCCGCCAAGATCGCGCCTTGGTTGCTCCCCGCGGCCATCCCCGCGGTGGCAGCGGCGGTGTGGTTCTTTGGAACATCGGCAGAGCGAAAACTAGAGCGCGATCGGCAAGCTATTCTGAAGGAGGACTGTCCCGGGCTCACGTCATTCGAGGACTGCATTCGGGAACAGCAGGCCAAAATTCGGGAACAGCAGGCCAAAGCCGAAGCGGCTCGAGACCAAGCGGCCCGAGACTACGAGAGGGCCGTAGCCGTCGACCTCGCGCGGCGCAAGTCGCTACAAAATGGCGACCCTAAGGAGATCGATGCTGTGCTGAGTCGGGTACTGGATGGCGCGAAGAAGATCCGAACACTCCACCCTCGATGCGGAGCGCAGCTCAAAGGGCAGACGATGTGGGACGAGCGAGATCGGGGGATCGCTGCGGACCTCGACCAAACACTCCGGGTCGAAGTGGTGGGTGACATGCTCCCCCGCCAGAAACGCACCTTCGATGACCTGCTCGAGGCTCTCGCCGGTGCAAGCGCGTGCGGGCGGTGCTCCGAAGAGTCAAAGGCAGCCTGCGCACGGATGCGCTCGGCTCTTGAGCGCGCTGAGAACCACATCTCCGCAAAGTAGGCCCACAAAAAGCAACCGCCGCGGAACCCGGGGGGGCAGGCTCTCGCGGCGATCGGCACGGAACTTACGCCCCGCACTGACGAGGACCCTAGCTGCGCTTGGGGGTGCGCGCAAGCCGCTTTATCTCGCCCCTGGAGGGCCCCAAATTTCCTCAATCTGCAGCGCCATTTGGAGCACGTGCTCCCGGGCCTCCGGCGCCGCCCCGAACGCGCCCAGCCTCCGTTCCGCCCAGGAGACGGCCTCGCGCGAGAGAATCAGGGGCGCACGCATCGAGCGCACCCAGCCGAGCCCGCCGAAGGCGTCCCGCGCTTCCTTCAACCTGCGCCGCTTCGCACCCATGCTCACGACGCCATGGCTTAGCGTGACCGCCGATGCGATGGCGAACTTTCGATGCTGCGGATCCTCCTAGCCACGTGGCTTGCGCTCCCAGCGCACGCGGCGTACTTTTCATGGATGGCCGGGCAATCCTCGCGTGTTCTTCGAATCGTCGAGCTGGTCGACGCGCTCGACGAAGAGGAGCGCCAAGAACTGAAAGCCACGTTGCTTGCCGACGAGCGCGCTCGAGGCCCCGTCGAGCACTTGGTGGAAGCAATGCCGGCCCGCTCCGAGTCGATCGCCGAGCGCCACGCCGAGATCGCGACGCGGGCGGCACGGGTGAGGGCCGGGGCCCCTACCCTTCCCCTGGATGCCGTGGACGGCGAGCTTCGCGCCGACCTCGACTTCTGAAGCATGGCCGTTCGCCTTCTTCCAGAGGCGCGGGACGATCTCCGCGAGGCCGTGAAGTACTACCGGAAGGTCTCTCCGCCCGTCTTGGGGAAGCAGCTCGCGCAGCGCGTCCTCGCCGCCTTCCGCGAGTGCTTGGAGGGCGTCGCATCTGCCCCGAACTCCCGCCCCCTGCATCCCGACATTCCAGGAGTGCGGTTCGTCGGCCTCCGAGGGTTCCCCTACATTGCCTTCTACGCCGTCCATAGCGAGGACGTGGTCGTGGTTGCCGTCGAGTACGCCACCAGCGACTACGAGAGCCGCGTCGCTGCTCGCCGCCCCTAAGGGGCGCCGCGTCGAAGCCTTCGGGCTCGCCGCCGCGCTTCCGATATCTCTCGCCTCGGGCAGTGCGAAGACAGGAGCAATATTTCGCTCTGTTGGAATTGGAACGGGCTCTCACAAATGGGAGGATTCCAACATGGCTAGATGCACAGCACCGGTACGTGGGCATAAATCTGCTTCCGCCGCGGCGGCCTGTCCCGAATGCAGTTCGCGCAGTGGCCGTTACGGAGGCTATGTTGCCTCGTCCTATTCCTCGTCGGCTAGCACTGCCGGCGGCTATCGCAGTGGCGGTGGCGGTGGCGGTGGCGGAAGCAAGTCAAGGCCGCGCTGGTCGAGGGTGGGTTCCTCTGTGTCCTACACGTCTGCCCAAGTGCAGTCACTCACGCCAATCCGCGAAGCCGTTGAAGCGCGTGCAACCTCGCAACCTGACCTTCGTGACGTATTCCTGTGCCATGCTTGGGACGACCGGCAGGGGCCAGCCAAGCAGCTGCACGAATTGCTCGTGGCGGCTGGGGTCAAAGTTTGGTTCAGCGAGAAAGACCTCGGCCTCGGCGTACCGATGATGCGCGCCATCGACAAGGGCCTAGCGAATTCGAGAATCGGGCTGGTGCTGGTGACGCCCGCGCTACTGGACCGCCTCCCAAAGGAGAGCGTCGCCGACAAGGAGCTTTCGGCGCTTCTGGCCGGCAATCAACTCGTTCCCATCGTGCACAACACGACCTACGAAGCTCTCCGCAATGTCAGTCCCTTGCTCGCCTCCCGAACCGGCCTGAGCACCAAGGAAGATCCAATGGAGGTCGTTGCGGCAAAGATCGCCGAACTGGTCGCCCTATAGATTTTGGCGTTCTTCCAGCGATGCCTGCGTAGACGCGCCGGTGCGAGCCGACAACGACAACCAGCGCTGGCGGCTCCGCGGAAAGGCCCTGCTCCGCACAAAGATAGGACGGCAGCGTCATCGAGTCCCGCGCAGTGTTGCGCCGACCTTCGCCGCGAACCGCGAACGCGAGGCTGCGAGACCTCGCTTCCGATAAAGGGTACTTATCGGAAGCAGAACAAACGGTACGATAGGCGATGCCGCCTCTGTCGGTGCATCGTGCACGCGACCGGCGCCTCAAGCTGCACGAGACGGACGATGACGCACGCTGCCCGAAAGTGCGGGGTTTGCGGCAAGGCCGCGCCGACGACCCCCTCTGACCACACGCTCATCAGCACCAACTATGGGTGGCGACTCTCCCGAAGCGTCGCCGCCGACGGCTCGCTTCTCCTCATGTGGCGCTGCAACGAGTGCTGGGCCAAATTCCAGCAGAGTCGGACGCCGTAGGCAGCGCCGCGTACGCTAGACTTCCGTGCATGGCGCACCACACCCCCGAGAAAGCATCCCTCCTCGAAGGGGTGACGACGGGGGACCCCGATTTCGTCGCAATTCGCAATGCTCGACAGGGTGCTCGCCGACGCACGCGCCAACGGCGGCATGGTCACGCTCGCCGACGCCTACGCAGCCAACTACGCCGGCCACGCTACGCCGCCTGGGGTAGAAGCCGAGCGGGACGACTGAGGGCGCGCAAACGTGCGCATTTGAACCGACTGCCGCAACACTTTCTCGCGGCGGTCGAC
>JABFRG010000137.1 GCA_013141295.1 Polyangiaceae bacterium | reverse complement strand
ACGAGCGACCGACGCCCATTCAGGAGCGCGCAATCCCGTACATTCTGGAGGGTCGCGACATCCTCGGCACGGCGCAGACCGGCACCGGCAAGACCGCCGCGTTCGTGCTCCCGCTCCTGCAGAAGCTCGGCGAGCGGGCCTCCAGCGGCCGTGTGCGCGCCCTCGTGCTCTCTCCCACCCGCGAGCTCGCGGCGCAGATTGCCGAGCGCGCCGGCGCCTACGCGCGCCACGCCAAGATTCGCCACGCGGTGGTGTTCGGCGGCGTGAACCAGAAGCGCAACGAGCGGGCCATGGACGAGAAGCCCGACATCCTCGTGGCCACGCCCGGCCGCCTCCTCGACCTCATGGGTCAGGGCATCGTGCGCCTCGGCGCAGTGGAGTACGTGGTCCTCGACGAAGCCGACCGCATGCTCGACATGGGCTTCATCCACGACGTCCGGCGCATCTTCGCGACGCTGCCCAAGGAGCGCCAGACGCTGCTCTTCTCGGCCACCATGCCGCGGGAGATCGCCCAACTCGCCGACGCGATCCTGAAGAACCCCGCGCGGGTCTCGGTGACGCCGGCGCAGACCGCCGCGGAGACCGTCTCGCAGCAGGTGTACTTCGTGGGCAAGAACGACAAGCGCGCGCTCCTCGAGCGCGTTCTCGGCACCGACGCGGTGACCCGCGCCATCGTGTTCACGCGCACCAAGCACGGCGCGAACCGCGTCTCCGATCAGCTGGAGCGGGCGGGCATCGGCTCTGCCGCCATCCACGGCAACAAGTCGCAAAATGCCCGGGAGCGCGCCCTCGAGGCCTTCCGCGAAGGCACCACCAAGGTGCTCGTCGCCACCGACATCGCCGCCCGCGGCATCGACGTCGACGGCATCTCCCACGTCGTCAACTACGACATCCCCAACATCGCAGAGACCTACGTGCACCGCATCGGTCGTACCGGCCGCGCCGGCGCCAGCGGTCACGCGGTCTCGTTCTGCGATCCGGAAGAGCGCGCCTACCTCAACGGTATCGAGCGGCTTCTTCAGCGAAAAATCCCGGTCGAAGCTACGCCCGCGTTCGCGCCCCCGGCGCCGGGCCAGGCCCTCGCCGACAACGACCGTGATCGCGCCGATGTGCGCGGCGGCGGTCGTGGCGCGCCGCGACCGGCACAGAAGTCCGCCGGAGTCGGTGCGGGCCCCGGCGCTGGACGCCGTTCGTTCCGACCCCGTCGTCGCCCTACCAACAAGGATCGGTGAGCATGTCGAACCCCAGCCTACAAAAACGCCAAAAAGAACGCCTTCGTCAGGATCGTCAGAAGGAAAAAGAGGCGAAGCGCGTGCAGCGCCTCAAGGACAAGCCCATCCGCCCTGCCGGCGCCGAAGGCGAGGATCCGGACATCGCCGGAATCATCCCCGGTCCGCAGCCGATTCCCGAGGAAGACGAGACCTGAGGGTCCGCAGGTAGATTCGCTGGGAAGGTCCGTTCCTTCGTCGCACCAGGCACCGTCGCCGCGACGACAGAGGACGGGCCACGACCCACCTCTACTTCTGTAGCTTCTCGAGGGCGTCCAGCTCGTCGAGGTTCGCCCGCACGCGCGGGTCCGAGGGGTCGAGCTTCTTCGCGGTCTCGAGCGCGTCGCGCGCCTTCTTGCGCGTGGTCGGGTCCTTGGAGAGCGCCGTCGCGAGGTTGATCCACGCGCTCACCAGCTTGCTGTCGATCTTGAGGGCAGCCTCGTACTCGGCGATCGCCTCTTTCAGCTGACCCTTCGCCTGGAACGCGTAGCCCAGGTTGGAGTGAAACGTCGCGCGCTTGGGGTCGAGAGCGATGGCGCGACGGAGCTCGCCGATGGCCCGCTCCACTTCGTTCTGCGCCAAGAGTGCCGTCCCCAGGTCGGAATGCGCGCGCGGATCGCCGTCCGCGAGCGCGACCTGAACTTCGTACTCGCCGATGGCATCGCGGACGCGGCCCCGCATCAGGAGCACCGTGCCCAGGTTGCCGTGGCGCGCGGCACTTCCAGGATCGAGCTCCGCGGCGCGGGTCATGGGCGGCACCGCTTCGTCGCCCTTGCCGAGCGCCAGCAGCGCCACAACGAGCGCCGACTGTGCCTCGGCCTCCTGTGGCATGAGACGCGCGCCTTCCTTGAGCGCCGCCAGGGCTTTGTCGGCATCGCCCAAGAGGAGCAGCGCGCGACCGTACTCGACCTGAGCGGGCCCGAGCTCCGGCTCCATGTCGAGGGCGCGCTTGAGCTCGCGGGCTCCGTCGGCGATGACCTTGTTGCCCTTGCCCACCGCGAAGTCCATGGGGAGGTCCACGGCGGCGATCTTGGTGCGGGCCAGGCCCACCAGCGGCGCGGCCTTTTTGGGCGCGAGCTTCTGCGCGGCTTGGTAGGCCTTGGTGGCGGCCGGGAGATCGCCCTTCTCCGAGGCTTCGTCACCCTTCTTGAGCTCGGCGTCCACCGCACGCTGCTCCGGCGAAGGGTCGGCTGCGCCGGACACCAGCGCAATGGTCGCCGGGCGTGCCGGCGGATACGCGCGCTTGGGGGTCGCGGGCGTGGGAGGCGTGGCAGTTCCCGCGGTGGTTCCCGTCGGCTCCGGCGGTCGCGTGCGATCCGGATCGTGCGCGACGGTGGTGGCAGACGGGACCGCCACACCGACGTCCTGCGCGCTCTTCGCATCCTTCGGCGGTGCGTCGCCGCAGCCTGTCACGGCGGCCAGCGCGAACAGTGCGGAGATGCGCCTCACGACGCAGCTCCGTTGCGTACCACCACCACGTAGGCGTGGGCGATGACGTCCTTGGCGGCTTCGCGGAGCCGCTCGTCCTGGGCCGGCGTGCGGAGCACGACGATCTGCGTGGTGGTAGGGGGCGGCGTATCGACCAGGGCGCGGGCGGCGCGCTGCACCGGCTCCGGCACCGAGGTGTCGCGCGCGAGCGCCTGCAGGTGCTCCACGTAGGTGCGCCCCCAGGAGTCGTTGGGCTCGAGGATGAGGGCGCCGTTGAGGGCCATACCGGCGGCTCGGCGCAGGCCCGAGAGCCCCGCGCGGGCGTTCCGCACCTCGTACGCTGCCTCCGCCGATCGCAGCTCCTTCATCGCCGCCCGGATCCACTCGGCCGGCGTGAAGCGAAGGAGCCAGTGCGTCGGATCCACGGCGTTCATGCGGCTTTTCCGGTCTTCTGCGAGTGCTCGGAGCCGTCGTAGCGGTAGGTGACCTGCTTGGTCTCGGTGATGCTCGCGAGGTTCACCGGGCGCTTCCACACCCGCACCAGACTGCGCATGACTTCCTTGGCGTAGTCGATCTTCAGATCGAGGCCCTGGTGGTCGTGGCGCAAGTAGAGCTCGCCCTTGTTCTCGTGATTGGCGTCCTCCACGTAGATGAACGGGTTGCCGGCGTTGGTGAGCTGGAAGAGCAGCTTCTCCTTCACCGCCTTGAACTCCCGGGTCTCGATCTCGAAGCGCTCGTTGCGGTTCGAATAGGCGAAGGTGAATAGCTTCTGCTCACGGCAGAACTCGGGGGTGAGGAACTCGTCGATGAAGGTGACGTCGTTGTAGAGTGCACGCACTTCCATGAGCTTCTTCTTGCCCAGGCCCAGGCGCAGATTCCAGTGGCGCTTGGCGTCGAGGTCGTCGCACTCCTCCCACTCCTTGCCGAACTGACCCTTGTTCCAGCGCTCCTCGATGTTGCGGTACAGCTCGACGCCGAGCTTGTAGGGGTTCAGGCGCCCGCCGCTGGTGGCCAGCACGCCCGCCGCGTTCTCCGCGTAGTCGATGATCTCCGAGGCGTTGAGGATCTTCTCGGTGAGCAGCTTCGAGTGCCAGTAGGTGGCCCAGCCCTCGTTCATGATCTTCGTCTGCATCTGCGGGACGAAGTAGAGGGCCTCCTCGCGGATGATCTCGAGGACGTCGTGCTCCCAGCGCTCGAGCGGCGCGTGCTGCAGGAGGAACCCCAGGACGTCGCGCTCAGGACGCTCCGGGAAGCGCTTCTGGCGCTCCTTCTCGGCTTCCATCTTCTGGCGCTGCTTGTCGAGGTACTCCTCGGGGTTGATGAAGGACTCCATGTAGTCCTTGGACTTCAGGCGCGGCACCTCGGCGGTGGCGTCGTCGTCCTCCACGATCTTCTTCCGCTTCCCGTGGAAGGCAGCGTGGGGATCGATGAGGTTCTCGAGGGAGAGGCAGTGGTCGATGAACTCTTCGACCTTGTTGATGCCGAGCCGGGCGATGTGCTTGCGCACCCGCGAGCCGTGGTTCGCCATCTTGTCGATCCAGCGGCGATTGGGGTCGTAGTTCTTCGGCCGATTGGTGGGGTCGACGGTCTTCCCCCCCACGTCGAGATCGGTGGAGCGGAAGGCGAAGTTGTTCTTGAAGAAGTCGACGTGCGCGCAGACGTGCGCCATCACCAGCTTCTGATCCACCAGCGAGTTGCCCTCGAGCAGGTAGGCGTAGGAGGGATTGTTGTTGATGACCATCTCGTAGATCTTCGAGAGGCCGTACTCGTAGCTCTTGGCGAGCCGCTCGTACTCCATGCCGTGGCGCCAGTGCGGGTAGCGGTTGGGGAAGCCGCCGTAGGCCGCGATCTCGTTCATCTGGTCGTACGAGAGGATCTCGAAGACGATCGGAAAAAAGTCGAGGCCCTCTTCGGCGGCGAGCCGTTGGATCAGCTCCTGCTCTTGGCGGAGATACTGCGGAAGTGCCGTCTTGAGGGCGAACTCGCTCATAGCGCGATGGTACCCTCGATCCTGGAGCGGGGTCTACTTGCCCTTGCCGAGGAATTCCTTGATCGACTGGACGATGGCGTCCTTGTCGCGAATCTCGGAGGTGACCACCCGCTCGTCGGCCCCGAAGTGCTCCTTCAGGTCCTTGATGAACTGGCCGGAGCCGTAGGGGCTCTCCACCTGGCCGTAGGCGAACACGTTGGCCCGCGGGAGGATCTTCTGGCGGAGGATGTCGACGCAGAGGAGCGTGTCGTCCATCGACCAGTTGTCGCCGTCGGAGAAGTGGAACGGGTAGATGTTCCACTCTTCCGGCGGGTAGTGATCGTCGATGAGCTGGCTGCAGAGCTTGTAGGCGCTGGAGATCATGGTGCCGCCGCTCTCCCGGGTGTGGAAGAACGTGTCGCGGTCGACCTCGCGGGCCACCGCGTCGTGAATGATGAAGCGGCTCTCGAGGCCCTTGTACTGGCGCTGCAGCCAGGCATCGATCCAGAAGCTCTCGATGCGGACGATCTCTTTCTGCTCGTCGCCCATGGAGCCCGACACGTCCATCATGTAGATGATGACGGCGTTGGCCACCGGCTCGGCTTCGGTCTTCCAGCTGCGGTAGCGTTTGTCGTCGGGGATCGGGACGATGACCGGCTTGTCGGGCGAGTAAGAGCCGACGGAGATCTGCCGCTTCAGCGCCTCGCGATAGGTGCGCCGGAAGTGCCGGAGCGACTCCGGACCCACGCGACGGACGCCGGTGTAGCGGTCCTTGGCGTTGATGATCTTGCTCTTGCCCTTGTCCTGGATGTCCGGGAGCTCGAGCTCCTCGCCGAGGATGGCCGCGAGCTCGTCGAGCGAGACGTCGACCTCGAGGGCGTGCTGACCTTCGCCCTGGCCGGCCTTCTTGCCGTCCCCCTCCCCCTCTTGTTCGCTGCCACCCATGGGATCGCCGGGGTTGCCCTCGCCCTGACCGGTGCCACCCTGCTGCTTGTCGCCGAAGCGAAAGTGCGGGATGTCGATCTGCGGGATGGGAATGGAGACGACCTCCTTCCCCTGCTTTCCGATGAGCTCCCCCGAAGAGATGTACTTCCGGAGGTTCTCGCGGATCTTCCCTTTGACGATCTGGCGGAAGCGAGAGTGGTCCTGGTCGATCTTGAGCGACATCGCTCTAGCGAGCCTATCACCGCCGGTTCGCCTGTGTGGCCTTTCCGCGCCCCCCCGCGAAATGGGGAAAACCGGCGCACAAAAGCGGAGCGCCGGACCGCTTGGGCGATCCGGCGCTCGACGCTTACCGGGAGGACTCAGCTGTCCTTGGCGTCGAGGTTCATGCGGGCGAGGAAGACGGACACCACCACGGTGGCGGCCATGACCAGCCGGAGGGCGAAGCTGCCGAAGGCGAACTGGACGTCGGCCTGGATGGCGATCTGCGCCGCGAGGGCCGCGGTGCCGAGGGCGAGACCACCGACGAAGGGACGGAGCTTCTTCGCGCCGAAGAAGAGGAGCGTGCCGACGATGGCCGGGGCCGCGGTGGCCAGGATGGCCCACTTGTGGAGGCCCACGCCGAGGAGCATGTCCCACTCACCGAGCGGGCGCGCCAGGGCATCGATGATGGGCCGCGCGGGGCCCGCCAGGGTCTCCAGGTGGAGCAGCGGCGCGAACGGGAGGAGGCCGGTGCCGGCGAGGAGCGCGCCGAAGACCATCGCACCCTTGGCGCCGCTGACGCGACCCTTGGCGCTCTTGATCTTGTTCGCGACGAAGAGGAACGCGGCGAGGAGCGCGAACAGGCGAATGCCGAAGTGTGTCCAGTGAGCCTTGGCGAGGGCCGCGTCGGCGTTCATGATGCCGGCGCCGAAGAGGTTCTTGTCGTCCTTGGGGGTGGCGGTGGACGTGAGCAGGCTCTCGACCGCGTCCTTGTCGGTGATGCCCTGACCCACGAGCATGGCGGCGGCGCCGGCCACGTGCGGCGAGGCCATGCTGGTGCCGTTGAAGACGCCGAAGATCTCGCACTTGTTCTTGCCGCCCTCGCAGATGGTCTGCTGGGTGACGCCGACGCCGGGGGCGCCGATGACGACCTGCGGGCCGCGCGAGGAGAACCACGCGACGTTGTCGTTCTTGTCGGTGGCGCTCACGGCGATGACGCCCTTGTACGCCGCCGGGTAGCCCACGGACTTGCCGCTGTTGCCGGCGGCGGCCACGACGATGACGCCCTTTTTGAGCGCGTGGTTCACGGCGTTCTCGATGACCTTGCTGGAGAAGGGGCCACCGAGCGAGAGGTTGATGACCTGGGCCCCGTGATCCGCCGCGAAGCGAATGCCTTCGGCGACGTTGGTGTTGGTGCCGGAGCCGCTGCCGGAGAGCACCTTGATGGGCATCAGGTTCGCGCAGTAGGCGAGACCGGCGACGCCGAGACCGTTGTTGGTGGTCTGCGCGATGGTGCCGGCGACGTGGGTGCCGTGCCCGTGATCGTCGTACGCGTCGGCGTTGTTGCTGACGAAGTTGTAGCCGTCGACGCAGCGGGTGCCCGCGAGATCCGTTCCCTTGGTGAAGGGACCCTTGTCGTAACAGGCGACGCCGGTATCGATGACGGCGACGGTGACGCCGCGGCCGCAGGTGTACTCCCAGGCGCTCTCGGAGCCGACGCGCTTGAGGTGCCACTGATCGGCGTACTTGGGATCGTTGGGCACGAAGTACGCGGCCACGCTCGTGACGGGCTCGGCGGCTTCGACCCGCGGATCGTGGTTCAGAAGGTCGAGGATGCGGGCGCGCTGGGCGGGATCGACGTCGGCGACGTCGATGTGGCCGTCGTCGGTGATGCCCGGGCTGTTGTCGCGGAGCTTGATGCCGACCTTGGCTTCGAGGTCCTTCACGTCGGCGTCGCTGACGTCGTCCCGGAGGTCGACCACGATGGCGCCGCTTCCGTAGCTGCTGTCGTCGACGTCGGTGAGGTACCCGGCGCTCGGCTCGGTGTCGTCGGCTTGCTCGGCGCGCGCGGCGCCGGGAACGACCAGGAGCGAGAGGGCTGCTAAGCCCAGGACCGTTCGGAAGCGAGTGTTCATGATTCTCCTTGGACGCGCCTTGGACTCTGAAGATCTAGGTGGCCCCGGCGAGTGCCGGCTGCCGCCACGACAAGATACGGAAAAACAGCGCCTTCTATTCCCTGAACAAGCGTGCGCACGTTCTGCCCCCGTGGCAAGCCTGGCGTTGGGGCGGCGCAAGGTAGGGACATGTCCCACCTAAGGTGCGACCCAACGGAACCTTGCGGGGGAGTGTCTGTCACTCGGACGGCGACGAGGTGGAAGGTGGCGACCACGCTCGGCGTTCCCCTCCCAGCGCAGCGCGCCGCGCGGCCTGCGGCAACACCAAGCGACAGGAGCTCCACGTTGAATCGGTGGAAAGTGGCAACCTTTGGGTCTCTGGCAGTGGCGGCGTTCTTCGCCCTGCGGCCGCTCGCGTCGGGTGACCATGCGGCGTCCGGGGGCGCGCGCCATGGGGCCGCCGCCGCGGCGGATCGCGGGCCGTCGTTTCCGCTGTCGTCGTTCTTCGTGAGCGCCCCCAGCGCCGAGAACCTGGAAGATGCACGCGATGCGGACCTCGTTCGGGCTGCGAGCTCGAACGCCGTGTGCGAAGCCGCCCGTGCGATGGGCGAGCTGCGTACGGACCGCGCCGCCGATCTATTGAGCACCGCGCTCGCGGCGCGCAAGAGCACCGACATGCGCACGTGCATCGTCGACGCCATCGACACCGTGCACACGGAGCACGCGCACGAGCTGCTGCGGGCGGTGCTGAAGGACCCGGATCCGACGGTGCGCGTGTCGGCCATCGCCGTGCTCGCCAAGAGCCCCTACGGTGCGCCCCGGGAAGACGTGCGCGAGATGGGTCGCAAGGGCCCCATCGGCGATCGCGTGGAGGCCACGCTGGCGCTGGCGGAGGCCGCCGATCCCTCGGCGCTGGATCTCGTGACGCCGCTCCTGGGATCCATGCCCAACGACCGCGTGGTGCGCTTGCTCGATGCGCTGCGAAAGGCAGCGGATCCTTCGAGCGACGCGCTGGTGAGCTCGTTTCTGGACCACCCGGCGCCCACCGTGCGGAACGCAGCGCTGGCGGCCATGGGCGCCACCGGCGGCGACGAGGCGCGCACGAAGCTCACCGGCATGCTCGACGGCGCCGACGGCGACAACGCGGCCGACGCGCTCACCGACACGCCCGAGGGCCGCACCGCTCTCCTCGGCGCCGCACGCGGCGGAAGCCCGCGCGCCCAGCGGGTGGCGATGCAGGCGCTGGCGAACACCGAGGGCCCCGAGGTGGAGGCGCTCATGATGGAGCACCTGACGGACGCCGATCCGCAGCTGGCGCGGGCATCGGCCGCATACGCGATGGCCCATCGCATGACCCAGGCGCTCCCGGTGCTGGCCGCCAAGGCGGCGGAGAGCCCGGAGGCGGCCGCCACGGTGGCGCAGCTGGCGACCCACATGGGCGCCGAGGGCGTGATGGTGCTGGGGAACATGGTGCAGAAGGGGCAGAACGCCGACCACGCGCTCACCACCCTCGCCACCATGCCCGAAGGTCGCGACAAGGCGCGGGAGCTCGCCATCGAGTTGGTGAAGAAGCGCGCCAGCAGCACCGCGGCGAATCTGCTGGCGGAGGATCCGAGCCCCGAGGCGAGCCGGGCGCTCCTCGACATGGCACGTAGCCACGGCAGCAGCGCCGCGGTGGCGCTGCGGGCGCTGGGCAACCGGCGCGATCCGGAGAGCCTGCGGGTGCTGGCGGAGCTCTCGCGGGGCGAGGGCTCCGTGAAGTACGAGGCGCTCTCGGCGCTGGCGGAACGGGGCGACAAGGAGGCGGACGCGCTCCTCCTCGGGTTCGCCAAGAGCGACCACGCGAAGACCCGGGCCACCGCGCTGGGCGCCCTGGCCAGCCGCGGCGACGCATCGGCGTTCCAGGCGGCCATCACCGACACCGATCCCTCGGTGCGCACCGCGGCGCTCGGCGCCGCCGACGAAGTGGCGCGCCCGGTGGCCGCCAAGGCCCTGGAGCAGCTCGCGAAGGACACCAACCGCGGCGTTGCGATGCGCGCGAAGATGCAGTTGGCACGCATGGCGCCGGAGCGCGCGGTGGCGCTGGCCAAGCAAGATCTGGCGGATCCCAAGCTCCGCGCGAACGCGCTGAACACGCTTCGCAACGTGCCCTTCGCACAGAAGCGCGAGGTGCTGGCCGCCGCGCTGCGCGAGAACGACACAGCCCAGAGCGCCATCCAGCAGCTGGTGTCGGAGGAGGACGACGACGCGACCAACCTCGTGGCGCAGACGCTCTCCTCGTCGAGCGAGGAGACACGGAAGGCCGCCGCCGACGCGCTATACCGTCAGGACGGCGCCTATCGGCACGCCCACGAATCGCAGCTCCGGGCCATTCTCGGGAGCGATACCCCGAGCGACGACGACAGCGACGACTGAGGCTACGAACGACGAACGAGGCTGCCTGCCGGGACCAGCACCGAGGCCGCGCGGGCGGCGAGCTCGCTGGTGGTGCGCGGCGCGACACCCTCGCGGATGTCGGCTTCGCGGGCGGCCGCCTGGGCCTGCGCCAGGCGCTCCTTGAGCATGGCGTTGGCGCCTTCGGTGTCGCCCGGCCGGAGCACGCTGCGCACGAAGACCTCGGCGGCCTTGTAGGAGCTGCGCACCAGCGGGCCGCTGGCGCAGTAGGCGAAGCCGAGAGAGTTGGCGTGCTCGGTGTAGGTTGCAAACGTCTCCGGATCGACGTAGCGCTTCACCTCGGCGTGCTTGGGCGTGGGTCGCAGGTACTGGCCGATGGTCACCAGGTCGACGCCCACCGCACGGAGGTCGGCCAGCGTCTCCTTCACTTCCTCGTCGGTCTCCCCCACCCCGACCATGATCGACGACTTGGTGATCATCTTCGGATCGCGCTTCTTCACCCGCTCGAGGACGCCCAGCGAGCGCTCGTAGCTGCAGCGCACGTCGCGGATGGTTCGCTGGAGGCGGCGCACGACCTCGATGTTGTGGGCCCACACGTGGGGCTTGGCATCGACCGTGGTGTCGACGTAGTCGAGGTGGCCGCCGAAGTCGCCGAGCAGCGTCTCGATGAGCATGTCCGGGCGCAGCTCGTGGAGCCGCTGGACCGTGCGGGCCACGTGCGAGGCGCCGCCGTCCAGGAGATCGTCTCGGTCGACCATGGTCATGACCACGTACTGGAGCTCGAGGCGGGAGAGCGCCCGGGCCACGTGCTCCGGCTCGCGGACGTCGACGGCGCCCTTGGGGTCGCCGGTGGTCACCGCACAGAAGCGGCAGCCACGGGTGCACACGTCGCCGAGGAGCATGATGGTGGCGGTGCCTTCGGTCCAGCATTCGCCGACGTTGGGGCAGCGCGCCTCTTCGCACACCGTGTACAGGTCGAGGGCGCGGAAGGTGCTCTTCAGGTGGTTGTAGGTCTCGCCCCCCGGCGCGCGAACCTTGAGCCACGAGGGTTTGGGGGCAAAACGCGAAATGGTCACGACTCGCACGTAGCGTGCACCCGCGAGCGGGTCAAGGGACCGCCGGTTTTCCGCCCTACTTGGTGCTGGTGGTCGGCGCGCAGGTGGACACGCCTGCCCCGACCACGCGAAAGGCGACCTGCTTCAACTTGGTGACGGAGCCGTCGGCGGGCCGGTAGCGCGTGACAATCGAGCCGGTCTCCGTCTGCGGGAGGCCGCCTCCGCTGTCCTTGGAGTGGAACGCGAAAAAGTCGCCGCCGTAGAACGCGAACGCCCACTCCGCCGTGGCTTCGACGCCGTCGAGCACCTTGGCGCCACTCACCGCGCCGGTGGACTTGTCGATCTCGGCCATGCGCGCCGGGTAGAAGTCCGGGAAGAAGCCGAACAGGCGGCCGTCGCCGGTGCCGGTGAGCTCGGCCTTCTTGTTCTGGAACTCGCCGTCGAAGGGACCGACCTTGGCGACCTTGAAGGTGGCGGTGTCGAGGGTCGCGAGGCCGTTGCCGTTGGAGTCCGCGAGAAAGAGCATCTCGCCGCCGCCGGTCTTGTTGGTCGAGAAGCCCATGCCGAACTGGTAGAAGCCCTCTTGCCCCGCGGCGAAGGTGGTGGCCTTGCAGGATGCGTCCTTCACGGACACGCGGAAGAGCCGCTGGTCGCTGTAGCGGACCCAGGCGAAGCCCTTGCGATCCACGGCCATCGAGGTGGGATCGGCGCCCGCCTCGCAGTTGAGCAGCCCCACCAGCGTGAAGTTCGCCGTGTCCGGATCGAACCGGTAGAGGCTGTTCTCCTTGGAGACGACGTACACGCTGCGGGTCTCGTCGCCGCACTCGCCGGGCTTGGCGCCCGCGTCGCCGATGAGCGACGTGGCGTCGGAGCCCCCCGCGTCTTTGGGCTTGGCGGAGCCGCTGTCGGAGCACGCGAAGAGGAAGGCCAGAAGGAGCGACGCGGTGCGCTTCATCCGTCGAGACTAGCAGAATTTTCGCATCCCGCTCAGGAGAGGTCTTCCTTGGCGCGCTCCAGGCGGCCTCGGATCTCTTCGCCGGCGGTGGGCAGATCTACCGCCGCCGCGGCCTTGCGGCCCTCGACATACGCCCGGAGCCCGGAAGCCGCCACCAGCGCCAGGCTCACGTTGACGCCGCGATCGGCCAGCTCGGCCCCCACTTCGCTGTGCTTGAGCAAGGTGTCGAGATCGTCGAGGGTCTCGAAGAGCTCGCGAAGAGCGCGGGGCAAGTCCTTCATCGGCGGC
>JABFRG010000858.1 GCA_013141295.1 Polyangiaceae bacterium | reverse complement strand
CCGGCACCGAGCGCGAGCGAAACGCCGCCGTCAGCTTCGAGGTGACGCGCCAGGGGGAGCTGGCGAAGGTGCCGAGCGTGGTGCTGGCGTCGCGCGACGGATCCACACCTGCCCCCGACGCGAATCCTCGGGCCCATGCGCTCGGCTTCCACGATCCGCCGCTGGTGGTGGCCATGGAAGACGGCTGGCCGCTCGCGGATGGCACCGCCATCGTGGCGCGTGACGGCGCCCTCTCGCGCATCGAGCTCTCGACCGGACGCGTGGTCGAGCGCGTGGCCGAGGCATTTCCCCAGGCCAGCGCCCGGTGTCACGCATTTCCGCTGGGTCCGGACAAGAAGGGCCTCGGGTTCGCTTGCGGCGAGCGGGGCAACGGCGCGGGCTCCACGGTGGTGTACCGCTACCAATCCGGCAAGATGCTCCCGCTGGCGAGCTTCGATACGCCGCGGGTGGTGCTCCCGTCCGGCTCCGGCACCTTCGCGGTGCGCGGCGGCTGCGCACGCGGAGCGCCTGCCCCCCATCGCTACTGCGTCTATGCCGAGAAGGGTCTCCGCGACATCGACGTTCAGGGCGAGGTGGATCACGAGCGACTGATCGCCCTCGGCGACGGCCGGGTGGCCATCGTCTCGCCGCCCCACGGAAAGCTGCAAGATGCACGGGTCACGGTGCTGGCCCAGGGCGGCATGAAGACGCTGGGCCTGGCTTTCCCGCGCCTGCGCAGCGACACCTTCCGGGTGCTCGAGCAAGGCCTCTGGCTGGAGGGCTTCGAGGAGCGCAGGCCCGGGGTGCTGGGCGGCTGGATCGAGCACCGGGGCGTGGTGCTCGGCATCGAGATCGCGCTCACCGGACAGGTGACGCTGGGCGACATCTTGAACGACGCGGGCTCCTTCGCGCTCGGTGGCCGCTACGGCTTCCGCTGGGCCGGGTCTCGGCGCGGCTTCGAGACCACCGACGGCGGCATCAAGTGGACGCAAGTGGAGCTGCCGGATCCGGTCCCCGGTCGCGAGACCTCGCGGGTGTGCGGGCCACTCGGATGCATGGGCCAAGGCTGGCTCCGGCTCGGCTGGGGCGACGCCCCCAAGGAGAACGTGGTGCTGCCGCCGCCTCCGCGCATCGGCATGACCTCGAGCCCGGCCATTCACCTCCACTGCTCCGCGGTGGGCGACAACAAGAAGACCGAAGACGCCTCCGAGGGCGCCCCGGCGTTCTTCTCGGTTCCGGCGCCCAAGGTACGTAGCGACGAGCGCGCGGTGTGGTTCGATATCTACGACGGCGGCGATCGCTACTCGCGCACCGCGCCGGTGGGTCGTGTGTACGGCTGGGGCCCGAAGTCGAGCGAGTGGGATCTGGGCGCCAGCGGCGTCACCCGCTGGCTCTCGCCCTTCGAAGACTCGGCGCAGGCCCGCAGCACCAAGGTGGGCGCAATTCCCAAGACCCTGCGCGACATCGTGCGGCCGCGCACCTCGGGCGGCAGCATGGCGGGCAACGGCGGCAACTTCTTCCTCGGCTTCGGCGACGACAAGGACCACGCGCTCCTCGCGCTGCGCACCTACCAGAACGGTCGCGCCGAGACGCTCCTGTTCGCGCTGGAGACCAACCGCCCGCCGGTGGAGCTGCGGCGCCTCGACGGCGAGCCGTTCACGGACTTCGAGAGCGCCACGCGCATGAACGGACAGTGGTTCGCTTCGTTTGGTACCCCTGCCGAGTCCACGCTCTTCGCCTTCGAGGGCGCGAGCGCCCGGGTGGTCGCTCGCTTTCCGCGGGTGGCCGGGCCCGGCATCGGACGAACCACGCCGCGCCTCGCCCGGAGCGACGACGAACGGCGCCTGGGATACGTCCTCGACGGCCAGTCGGCCTCCGGCGCCACCGCCCCCGATCGCTGGATCTTTCCGGTGCTGGTGGAGAGCGGGCGCATTCTCGATCCGGAGAACTTCGGTCCCACCGATCTCTCGGGCATCAAGGGCATCACCGCCTGCGGCGACACCCGGCCCAGCGGCTACGTGGTCGACGCGCCCATCTCGGCCACCGTGGACTTCTCCGGTTCCGGCGGGCGTGCGGGTTCCATGTACAATACACAGGCAAGGCTGCACCTCGGGCGCGACGCCGCGTGCGTGGAGCGCCTCACCGGCACCCTCGATACCCAGGCCATCGCCGCCCTGGGCGATCACTCGCTCGCCGCCAAGAATCCCCCCCCCAAGGGCGCCGGCACGCTGCCGGTGGTGGGGACCGCACACGGCGAGCGACGCGCCATGCGCTGCGCCATGGAATCGCCCTCGTCCCCCTGAAGACTCGCGCCTTGACGTGTCGGATTTTTCCGACATATTGTTTCGCATGCAGCAGGCCGACGTCTTCGCCGCGCTCTCGAACCCGGTTCGCCGGGAGATCCTGGTGCGACTCCGGGGTGGGCCCGTCGCCGCCGGGAACCTCGCGCGTGGCTTCGCGCTGGGTCGGCCCGCCGTGTCGGAGCACCTGCAGGTGCTGCGCAACGCACGCCTGGTGCGCGAAGAGCGCCGCGGACGCGAGCGCTACTACCATCTCGATCCGCGGCCCCTCTCCGAAGTGGAGACCTGGCTCGCCGCCTTCACCCGCTACTGGAAGGACCGCATGGCGGCCCTGGAAACCGTCCTCGACGAAGAAGAAGGAGACGCATGAGCACGCCCCCCGTCATCAAGCTGGATCACTTCTATGCGCACGCGCCCGCGCGGGTGTGGCGCGCCCTCACCACGCCGGAGATTCACGCCCGCTGGTGGGCCGCCGGCGACGTGCGCGCGGAGGTCGGGCACCGCTTCGAGCTCGACATGGGCGCCTGGGGCAAACAGCAGTGCGAGGTGCTGGCGGTGGAGCCGGAGCGCCTGCTCAAGTACAGCTTCGCCCCGGGCCTGCTCGACACCACCATCACGTGGGTGCTCACGCCGGAGGGCACCGGCACGCGCCTCACGCTCCTTCACGAGGGCTTCGACGTGGAGTCGCCCATGGGCAAGAAGGCCCTCGAGGGCATGGGCAAGGGTTGGCCGGGCATCCTGGCCCGCATGGAGCAGGCACTGGCCGATTGAGCCAGCGTCAGGCCCGCTTCCGAGGCCCTCGCGCCGGTGCGTCGGGCTTCACTTTCCCGTGCGGGGAATCGAGCGCCGCCAGGATCGCGTCGAGGGTGGCCACGGCGTCGCGGAGCGCGACGGCCCCCACGGCATCGCCCACGCGGCTGGTCCACTCGGCCTGGATCGGATGAACCTCGGCGATGGCTGCGCGGCCCTTGGCCGTGGGTGCGAGGAGCTTGGCGCGGCGATGCGCCGGATTGTCGAGGTACTCGCAGATGCCCTCGGCCACCAGCACGTCGGCCAGTCGCTGCACGCTCTGCCGCGTGAGACCCATCGCGCGGCCGACGTCGGCCACCGAGAGGGGCCCGGCCAAGACCGCCCCTAGCACCTGCCAGCGCGCGGCGGTGAGGCCGCTGCCTTCGGTCATCTCATCGGCCGCGGCGAGGAGCCTCCCGCTCACCCGGAAGATCCGCAGCGCGAGATCGGTGAGCGCGTCGCCGGCCTCGCTACGCTCGATTGCCATGCGAGACCGCCTCCATGAAGGCGGCATAGAAACGCGGCTCGGGGGTCTTGTAAAGGTTGTACCAAGCGTCCAAGGCGGCGTCGGAGAACACGTGGAGCCGCTCCCGATGGCGTGCGCGAAGTCGAGCGGGCACGTGGCCGCATCGCGACATGGCGGCTCCGGAGCACGAACAGTGCAGGCTGGACCCATGTCCCGCCGTGCGAGTCGGCGAGCGCTCGAGCCCCACCGTGCGCACCGGAGGCCGGGGAGAGCCCGACCCGTCCACTCGACAGTATGCTGTCAGTTTCGCGCGCGACGTTTGGGCTGAATTGCAGTCAGATCCAGGGGGCGGCCGATTTTTTTGCGTGGCTCGCGTTTTTCGTTTCCCTGCCAGAGCGACGCATGGTACTTCATATCTTGCCTGCGTGGAGAGTGGCTGCCCCCCCGGCCCCTTCGCGCGGGCCTTTTTTTGTCTTTTTTCTGGGACAGAACGAGGCCCGACTCGGACGCTCACACGAGCGGATGCACGACGAGGTCGAACGGGTCCCAGATGACGATCTCGTCGCCGTCGCGCACCACCTGGAACGTTCGCTGATCGTCGCAGAGCTTCCGCGGACGGAGCAGCGCGCCGCTCTTGAGATCGAACACGTAGCCGTGCAGCGGGCAGATGATGGTGCAGCCGCGGATCGGTCCCTCGGCGAGGCTGGCGCCGGCATGGTTGCACGCATCCTCGAGCGCGAAGATGTCCTCACCCTGTCGAACGATCACCACGTCGAAGGGGGGATACGTGATGCGCAGCGGGGTGTTCTCGACGAGGTCCGCGAGGGCGATCCGACCGACGAGCTTCAATGCAGCGTCATCTCTTTCGGACGAGACGAGTACGCCACCTGCGAGGAGAGAATGTCGATGAGCTGCGTGACGCGGGCGCCGACGTCGAGCGTCTCCAGCAGCGCCTGCCGTGCGTCGGGGTGGAGCACGAAATGGGCAGCGACGAAGTCCGAGAGCTCGGAGGCCGAGGCCTGCGCGGGAATGTCCACCGAGAAGCGAGGATTGAGCTTGCGCGCGATGTCGGCGAAGCGCGCCGCGAGGGAGATCAGCGCCGAGCGGTCGGTGTCGGAGACGGGGACCTCGAGGTCGTGCAGCACGCGCGCACGGGCCCGACGGTAGGCGCCTTCCGTCGGAAGCTCTTCGAGCACGACGCGCGCCTTGCCCACCAGCACGATGTTGGAGCGACCATCGGCGAGCTTCTCCGAGCGGGTGACGATGCCTGCGCCGGCGATGCGGTGCACCTGCGGCTCGGCGTGGAGCTCGCCTTCGGTGTCCTCGCGCAGCGTCGCCACGGCCATCGCTTCGTGCGTCGCCAGACAGTCTTCGAGCATCTGCCGGTAGCGCGGCTCGAAGATGTGAAGCGGCAGCTCCGTCCCCGGAAAGAGCGTCACGCGCGGAAGGGGAAAAATCGGCAGCGCCGCCAGGGCGTCTTCCAAGCTCATTGCCCCCCAAGCTTTGGCTGGTTTCGCTCGATTTGCAACCTCTGCGTCGCGGGGCGACGCGCCTCGCCGAGAAATCCGGCGGCAGACATCGACGTGAAAACTTGGCCCACATCGCGAGGGCCATTTACAGCCAGGGTATGCGGTTCTCACCGCTGTGGTGCCCTCCGGTACCCGTGGAGGTTCAAGATGCAAAGTTCAGCGGATCGTCGTTCTCCCGGCGCAACGCGTGTCCCGTTCGACGCTCTCGTGGAGGTCGGCGGCACGACGGGCGACGCCTTCGAGGCTCAAGCGGTGGACATCTCGCGCGAAGGGATGCACCTTCGAACCGCGTATTTGCCCGACCTCGGACAGCCCATCTCTTGCCGGTTCGAAATCGGTAAGAACACGGTGGTCTCCGAAGGGATGGTCATCTGGAAGCACGACGCCGAGCAAGGCGGCGAGTTCGGCATCCAGTTCACCAACCTGGACCCGGAGAGCAAAGAAATTCTCGGTCGCGTGCTCGCCGAGAGCGGCGGCCGTATGGCCGGCACCAAGATTCGCCTGCACATCGACGGCCTCGGCTCGCCGATGCGCGCTCGGGTGAAGGACACCCACGGCGCACGCGTCACCGCGTTCAGCGAGCTGGGCTTCCTGCAAGTGGGCAAGGAGCTGGAGCTGGAAGACGCGGCCAGCGGTCAGAAACGACCGGCGCAGATTCGCAACGTCGAGGTCGAGCTCGATCCGCAGTCGCACGTGCCGCAGCTGGTCGTCTCGATGAAGTACGCCGATCAGGAAGACAGCGCGGAAGACGCGGGCAGCGACATGCCCAAGGAGTCCACGCCGGAGCCCAGCGTCATCGGCGGTGAGCATGAAGCCCGCGCGGCCTCTACGCCGGACCTCGAAGCCGAGTCCATGAAGAGCCCCGTCGCTCGCACCATGGCCAAGGTCACCCCCGCCCTCCTCGGCATGGCCTCCAAGGCCAAGGAGTCGGTCAGCGCGTTCATGCAGAAGCGCCGGGAGAAGCCCGAAGCTGCAGCGCCGCGTCGCACCACCTCGCTGCCCCCGGGCGGAGGCCTGCACGCCAGCGGCCGCCGCGTGGTGCGCTCGAACAAGGAAGAGGAAGAGACCATCGCCGAGGCGCCGCAGCCGGCCCTCGCCTTCGCCAAGAAGCACAAGCGACGCCTCGCCATCGCGGGCGCCGTCCTTCTCGCCAGCACCCTCGCCTACGCGGGTCTCCACAAGTCGGAGCCTTCGACCAAGGACCCGGCAGCCATCGCGGCCGCCGAAGGTAGCGGCAAGACCGCCGCGGGCGCTCCCGCAGCACCGGCCCTTCCGCAGGCGCTCTCGCTCCCGCAGCCCATCGCCCCGGCGGGCGGCGCGCAGTCGATGGTTCCCGATCAGCTCGGCATGGGCTCGCCCGGCGCCGACGACGACGGCAGCGACTCTTCGCCGTCCGATCCCGGAAAGAAGGGCAAGCCGGTTCCCTTCGGCCACGGCAACGTGAGCCACGGGAATGTGATCCACATCAAGATGGACGGCAACATCGAGCGCATCCAGGGCGCCATGCAGCCGACCGGCTTCACGGTGGTGATCCCCAAGCGCAAGTCGCTCACCTCGGGCGGCGCCATCAGCAAGCAAGACAAGCGCATCGGCGCCACCAAGGTGGTCAACGACGGCAACGGCGTCGAGGTCAACGTGACCTTCAAGGACGGCGTGCCGCCCTACGTGGTTCGCGCCAAGAAGGATATCCTCGAGGTGGTGCTGGGCAAGGCCGGCGCCGCAGACGACAAGTCCGAGGCCAAGGCCGGCGACAAGCCCGAAGGCGACGCCAAGCCTGGCAAGCACAACGGGCACCACAAGAAGCACGACAACAAGCACGGCGCTCCCAAGAAGCACTGAGCTCGCGGCATCGTGAAACCGGCGGCGCGGGCCTCGAAAGCTCGCGCCGCCGGCGTTTTGTGCTCACGCTGCGGAGGCGAGCCCTTCGGCGACCATGGCCGCACGAACCGCCGGGCGCGCCAAGGCGCGGGCCTGGAAGGCGCGCACGTTGGGAAAGTCGGTGAGCTCCACGTCGACCATGGCGGCCCAGCTGGTCACCACGAACAGATAGGCGTCGGCGATGCTGAAGGTCCCCGAGAGCCAGGTGCCACCGGAGAGCTGCGCCTCGATGGTGGCGTATCGCTTCTTGAGGTACGCGATGCTCGCCGCCTTCTCGTCCTGGGATGCGCCCGGGCGAAACAGGGGGGCGTAGGGCTTGTGGAGCTCGGTCGCGATGAACGCAAGCATCTCCGCGAGGCGATAGCGATCGAACGTACCCGCCGCCGGCGCCAGCCCGGCTTCGGACCTTCGATCGGCGAGGTACTGGACGATGGCCACGCCCTCGGTGAGCCGTGTGCCGTCGTCGAGCTCCAGCACCGGCACGTAGCCCTTGGGGTTGATGGCGGAGAAATCGCGGCCGTCTTCGGTCTTCTTGGTGGCGAGATCGACCTTCACCAGGGTGAGGTCGATGCCCAGCTCGCGGGCGACGATGTGCGGAGAGAGCGAGCAGGTGCCGGGGGTGTAATAGAGCTTCATGGGTGCGTGGTCTTTCTGGACGGGGGTAGTGGTCCGTCGCTCCTTGCACCGTACGTATCGCGGCGTAGACTATCCATGTCTCGAACGCCCAATGAATAAACCAATCGTCCAGAAGCAACCGAGTGAAGGGACGCAGCCGGTGGACGCACTGGGGCAGCTCTTCGGCTCGCTGCGGGTGGAGAATGCACTCTGCACGCGCTTCGAGGCGGGGGCTCCGTGGGGTCATCGGGTGACCCACCGGGGTCAAATCAAGTTCGTGCTGGTGGTGGGTGGCTCCTGCTGGCTGCGTACGCGCGCGCTCCCGGAGCCGACGCTGCTGGAGGCGGACGATCTCTTCCTAGTGCTGGACGGCGCGCCCTACTCGCTCTCCGCGACCGCGGAGGCTCGATGCGTGGACTGTGCCGAGCTGGAGGCGCTGCGCGACGGCTACACGATTCGCTACGGCGGCGACGGTGCGCGGACCACGCTGGTGAGCGTGGCCTTCCAGGTGGACGCGGCGGAAGCCGAGGGGCTCTTGCGGGCGCTGCCGCCCTTCGTTCACCTGCGGGTCGACGGTGGCCGGAGCCACGCGCTGCAGACGCTCATGGATCTACTGCGGCTCGAGGTGTCGACGCCGGCGCCGGGCTCGCTGCCGGTGGTGCGCCGCCTCGCCGAGGCGCTCTTCATCTCCGCCGTGCGCGCGTACTTGCAGAACGTGGACGCTGCGCAAAGAGGTCTGCTCGCCGCCCTGGCCGACGCGCAGCTGGCGCGGCCGCTCAACGAGATGCACGGTCGTCCGGCGGAGCCCTGGACCATCGAGACGCTCGCACGGAGCGCGGGCATGTCGCGTTCGTCGTTCGCTTCGAAGTTTCGCGCCACCGTGGGCGAGACGCCGCTCGACTACCTCACGCGCCTCCGCATGGACCGCGCGCGCGCGCTGATTCGCGACGGCGTCGCCATCGCCGAGGTGGCCAACCAGGTGGGCTACGACTCGGCCATCTCGTTCACCCGCGCCTTCGGGCGCGTCACCGGCACGACGCCCGGCGGCTACCGACGCGGCGCGCGCGCTGGATAGTGCGGCGTGGCGGCCCGGCGCTTGCTTGTGCCAGGGTATGCGTTGCTCATCTCGTACGGTTCTCTGTGCACTCTTCGCGCTGGCGACGGCTTCTGCGTCGGGCTGCGCGCCCCGACGGGTCGTGGTTGTGCAGTCGGCCCCGGCCGCTCCGGTGGCCGACGACGAGGCCGACGAGACGGTCGAGACCGACCAGGAGCCGCCGCCACCGCAAGCCGAGACGCCGCCGCCGGCGCCGGACACGACCTACGTCTGGGTCGGTGGTCGCTGGCGCTGGTACGGCGGACACTGGGTCTGGTACGGCGGAAGGTGGACCCACGGGCGTCCGGCCCACGTTTGGTCCCCCGGCCACTGGGAGCGACGCGGGCCACGCGTTCACGTGTACGTGCACGGCCACTGGCATCGCTGAAGGCGCACGGGCCGCGCGGGGCGCATGCAGTGCATGCGGAGTCGCTAAATCAGCGAGCGTGATCGAGCAGAGCAGGGCGCGGCTCGCCAGCAGGTCCCGAGCCCGAGCCCGAGCCCGAGCCCGAGCCCGATCTTGTCCGGATCTCGATCTCCAGCCTCGGTCCCTGGCTGGTTCGAATCAACGCGAGGGCGAAAAACGCCGGAACGAAGGTGTCGTCCTCTGGAGTCCAACACGGCCTGTTGTCGACCTGTTTGGCCTGCTCACGCGGGGCGTTTCGGGCACGGGCTCGGGCTGAACGGGTTTCGTGATCGACAATCACGCTCGGTCATTTAGGCCCGGGCGCCGGCAGCAGCTGGTTCAGCGAGGCCATGGTCAAGCCGGGCCGGCGACCACGCGCGGTTCGCAATCCGGCGAAACCAGGGACCGGCCACCAATGGGTCTACCTGCCGGATCTGGCCGAAACCATCGTGCAGCTCATCGAGCACCGGCCTCTGCCGCCGCTCGCCCGCTTCCACATGGATGGCCACTGGGATCCGGATGGCATGCAAATGGCGGCCGCGATCGGGCGTGCGCTGGGCGTTCCCGAGGTCCCTGTCCGACGGCTACCGTGGTGGATGATATCGCTCGCCGCGCCGTTCATGCCCGACCTGAAGGAGCTGGCGGAGATGAAGTATCTGTGGGAGCTGCCGCTTCGACTCTGCAATGAACGGCTGGTCGCGACATTGGGCTACGAACCACATACGCCTCTCGATGACGCCGTTCGACAAACGCTCGCGTCCCTTGGCGTTCCAACGTCGACTCCGGCGGAGATGGCAGGATGAGACGCTCGGCACCGCGGGCTACGCGGCCCGCGATGTGCGCCAGCGGCGCGGCGTGGTCCCTTCCCAGGTGCGAAACGCGCGCGTGAACGAATTGAGCTCCTCGAAGCCGAGGAAGAACGCGATCTCGCCCTCCGTGAGGCTGGTGGCCTCGAGGAGTCGCAGCGCCGTGTCGCGCCGTACCTCGTCGAGGAGCGCGTGGTAGCTGGTTCCTTCCTTCGAGAGCCGACGTTGCAGCGTGCGCGGCGTCAGGGCGAGGTCTCGTGCGACCCGCGCGATGGTGACGGCATCGCCGACCATGTGTCTTCGGAGGACGTCGCGGACCTCGTCCGGGAACGTCGGCGTCCGATCGTCGAGGGCCGCTTCCAGGCTGGGGAGAAGTTGCGCGTAGATCTCCCCGCGCTGCGGGCGAAAGCGTCGTGCGAGGTCTTCGGACGCCAGCACCAGGCGGTCCTGCGGTTCGTCGAAAGCGACGGTGCAACCAAAGTGCCCTTCGAGCAGCGCCGCGTCAGCTCGTCGACGGGCAAGCTCGATGCGGCGCGGGACGAGCGCGCTGCCACTGGCATCGTGCACCAGCTTCACTACCGCGGCGAAGACGCACTCCACCAGCAGATGCGGGATGGGGCCCCGGGCGTGCACCCAGCGAAACTGGATGCTCGCTTCGTCTCCCTGGCGTGCGACCGTGACCCGTTCGGCGCAGACCAGCCGCTTGTAGCGCGCGATACGTTGCAGCGCTTCCTCGACGGTCGCGGCGTGGGATGCGGCGATCTCCGCGAGGTTCCGCTGGTCGGCGGTCTTCTCGCTTCCGAGGCGCAGGCCGATGTCTCGGTGCGGCGCGACCTCCGCAAGGGTGCGCCAGAAGGCCATCTGCTCGGCGGTCGAGAACGTGCTCTGGGCGGTCGAGAGCCCGACCCGCTCGAGCAGATCGGGAATGTCCACGCCGAGGGCGGCCACGCGGCGGAACAGGTCGGGCGGAACAGGAACGAGATCGCTCATCCGAAGTCGGTCGACGTGCTCAACGCTCGCCATCGTTCGTCCTCGCGCGCCCGGGCGGCGAGAGCGTCCGCCGCGATCCGCACCGCGTCGGAGCCGAGCAGGAGGCGAACCGGTGGTGCCTCCTCGCGCGAGAGTCGGATGATTGCGCCGGCGACCTTCTTCGGATCGCTCGTCGCGTGGGCGGGGTCTCCGAAGATGGGGCGAAGGACGCCGCCGATGGTCGGCTCGTAGTCCGGAGACAACGTCTCGGGGAGCATCGACAACCCGAACATGTCCGTCCGCATGCCGCCGGGCTCGATGCAGGTGACGCGAATCCCGAGCGGTCAGACTTCTTTGGCGAGAACCTCGCTGAAGGCGCCCACCGCCGACTTCGCAGCTTGGTAGGCGCCGAGACCGGGCGTTTGCCGGCGCGCTCCGATGGAGGAGACCAGCATGATGTGCCCCGAGCGCTGCGCGTGCAGGATGGGAAGTGCTGCGTGCGCCAGACGATACGCGCCGAAGAAGTTGATCTCGAACTGCCGGCGGAGCTCGTCCTCCGACTGATCCTCGATGGCGTTCGCCCGGATGTACCCGGCATTGGCGACGACCACGTCGAGCCGCCCGAACGCCGCGACGGCTTCTTTCACTGCCGCGCGCGCCGCCTCCGCGTCCGTGACGTCGAGGGCCATCGTTCGCAGGTTCTCGCCGAGAGGGAGGAACGTAAGATCGCTCTTGGAACGCGCCGTCGCCACCAGCCTTTCGCCCGCCGCGAGCACCGCCTCGGCCAACGCGCGCCCCAGCCCGCGCGAGCACCCGGTGATGAGCCATACCTTGGACATGCGGAGAGTTTGCCGCGGCCACCGCGAGCTGGCCAATCCGATCACGACAAAGTACGTCTCACTGCAGCGTGAGGCCCGTGAAGCGCGCGAGCTCCGCCAGGAGTTGCTCCTGGAACGCGTGATCGTTCGCGGCGCGGTGGGGCGCCGTGCGTTGCTGGTGGTACCAGTATCCGCCGCTGGTTTTCGCTGCCGCGTCGTCGCTCGTGGCGAGCCACTCCTGCGTGCGATGCCCGAGCTGCAGATCGCCGGGCGCGTGGGCTCCGCCCATCTTGGTGGGGACCCAGCCCGGGTCGACGGCGTTGCAGAGGACGTCCGGCCAGAGGCGTGCGACCGCAGCGGCGAGCGTGGTCACGAAGAGCTTGCTGTCGGAGTACGAGCCGGTGACGCGGCCACCGGTCCAATCCAGGCCCTCGAGCTTCGGGCGTCCGCCGCGGTGCATGCCGCTGCTCAGGTAGACGAGGCGAGCCGGTCGCGGAACGAGAACCGTGAGCACGTAGGGTGCGACCACGTTCACCGGCAGCACCGAGGGTCCGGTATACACGCCGGCGTTGTGAACCACGGCGTCCATGCTTCCGATGGCGTTCACCTGCTCGGCGAGGTGATGCGTGTGCGCGAGGTCGGCGAGGTCGCCGATGACGGCGGTGGCGCCCCTCGCGATCAGGTCTTCCACGGCCGGCAATCGCGCCTTCGCGCGCACGTGGACGACGACCTCGTGCCCTTCGCCGAGGAGCGTCAGCGCGGTGGCGCGACCGAGCCCATCGGCGGAACCCGTAACGAAGATGCGTGCCATGGTCCGCGCGAGCATAGCGCGGAC
>JABFRG010000750.1 GCA_013141295.1 Polyangiaceae bacterium | reverse complement strand
CCCTGGTGGTGCTTCCGCTCATCGCGGGCACCGCCACCTCGTTCTTCGCCGGCACCCGCTCGGACCCCACCTACGTGGGCTTCGCCAACTACGCAGCCATCCTCACCGCTCGGGGCGGCGATCTCCTGGGGCACGGCTCGTTCTATCTGACGCTGCTCGTGACCATCCTGTGGACCGTGCTCAACGTGTTCTTCCACGTGGGCATCGGCATGGCGCTCGCGCTGCTCCTTTCCCGGGAAAAGCTCCGGCTCAGGCCGCTCTACCGAACGCTTCTCATCCTGCCCTGGGCGGTGCCCTCGTACGTCACCGCGCTCTCCTGGAAGGGCATGTTCCACCGGCAGTTCGGGGCCATCAACGCCATCCTGGCGGCGCTCGGGGCCGAGCCCATCTCGTGGTTCGCGAAGTTCTCCACCGCCCTCGCCGCCAACGTGGCCACCAACGTGTGGCTCGGGTTTCCCTTCATGATGGTGGTCACCATGGGCGCCCTCACCTCCATTCCCAAGGAGGTGCTGGAGGCGGCCGAGGTCGACGGCGCGACGCCCTGGCAGGTGTTCTGGCGCGTGAAATTCCCGCTCCTCAAGCCTTCTCTCTTGCCGGCGGTGGCCCTCGGCGCGGTGTGGACCTTCAACATGTTCAACGTGGTGTTCCTGGTGTCCGGCGGTGAGCCCGACGAGAGCACCGACATCCTGGTGAGCGCCGCCTACCGCTGGGCCTTCACCCGCGACGCCCAGCTCGGCTACGCCGCGGCCTACGCGGTGATGATCTTCATGCTGCTCTTCGGCACCTCGCGGCTCATGGAATGGTTCGGCGAGAAGCGGGAGGGCGTGGAGAAGTGAAGAAGCATCTCTCGGCCTTCGCCATTCACTTCGCCATCTGGCTCGCGGTGCTCTTCGCGGTCTATCCGGTGCTGTGGGTGGTGTCGCTCGCCTTCTCCGGCGACGGCGGCGCCCCCGAGCCCCGGGTGATTCCCGTGCCGGCGCACCCGGGCTTCGGGAATTTTCGGGCGTTTCTCGGCTTCGCCGACGACGGCGGCTTCGGCCTGTTCTTGACCCAGCTCGGCAACTCCCTCCTGGTCTCCCTCGCCACCGCGGCGGTGGCCATCGTCATCGCCACCCCGGCCGCCTACGCGCTGGCGCGCATGCCCTTCGTCGGCAAGCGCAGCGCCATGCGGGTGCTCCTGGCGACGCAGATGTTCCCGGCGGTGGCCAGCGCGGTGCCGCTTTACCTCCTGCTCGAGACGCTGCATCTGCTCGATTCGCGTGCGGGCCTGGTGCTCGTGTACGCCACCACCGCCATCCCCTTCGCCATCTTCCAGCTCCGGGGAACCATCGAGACCATCCCGGTGGACCTCGAAGAGGCGGCCATGGTCGACGGCGCCACGCGGCTCCAGGCCTTCGTGAAGGTGGTGCTCCCGGCGGCCCGCCCGGCCATCGCGGTAACTGCCCTCTTTGCCTTCATGAGCGCCTGGAACGAGTTCATCCTGGCGGCCACCCTGCTCTCGCGGAAGAGCGCCTTCACGCTGCCCATCGTGCTCCAGAGCTACGTGGGTGAGCACGCCGCCTCGTGGGGCACCTTCGCCGCCGGCGCGCTCCTGGTGAGCGCACCGGTGATGCCTCTCTTCTATCTCGTGCAGCGACAGCTGGTGGCGGGCCTCACCGCCGGCGGCGTCAAGGGCTGAGCCCCCTGCGTCGTCAGTAGAAGCCTTCGCGGCGCGCGTAGCGTTCGGCGCGCTCGCGATCGTAGCGCTCCGCATCGAAGTCGCCCTCGGCCAGCTCCCGATGAATCTCGCCGTTGCTGGGGAATGCGTCGCGCGTGAGAAAGCGCGACGGGTTCCAGAGCTCCGACCGCAAGAAGGCCTTGGCGCACTGGGTGTAGGCCTCCTCCACGTCCACCAGGATGCCGAGCCGCGGCGCCTTGCCTTCCACCGTGCAGGGCGCGAGCAGCGTGGCGTCGGTGGTGAGGGTCGCCCGGCCGTTGACGCGAAAGGTGTCGCTCACGCCGGGCACCACGAACAGGAGCCCCACGTGCGGGTTGGCCACGATGTTGCGCAGCGAATCGGCCAGCCGATTGCCGGGCCGCTCCGGGACGAGGAGCGTGCGTTCGTCGAGGATCTGCACGAAGCCCGGCGGATCCCCCCGCGGGCTCACGTCGCAGCGGCCCTCGCGGTCCGACGTGGCGAGGAGCACGAACGGTGCGCGCTCGATGAACGGTCGCGTGGCGCCGATGATGCGGCTCGCCACCTTCGAGCAAACCACCGCCGCCGGCTCACCGAGGAGCGCGCGGAGAGAAGCCTCGTCGTCGATGGTCTGGGTGGTTCGCGGGTGGGCCATACCCCGTCGTAACGCCGTTTGCCGCACGAGCCAAGCCGGCCGCTCGCTACGCGCGGATTGGCACAGCGGCGGACTTTCGATCGTGGACCGCGCGCACCTCGGTGGGCCGCGGCAGACCGGCCTGGCGAAAGGCCCGTGCCATGGTGGTGGTGCTGGCGAAGCCCACCGCC
>JABFRG010001238.1 GCA_013141295.1 Polyangiaceae bacterium | reverse complement strand
GCCTGCGGCAGCGGCGTTGGCACCGTTGTGCGCCGGTCCGGCAATGCAGTTCGGCGTGCCGGTGCCACCGGCTCCGTTTTGGGGCGGTATCTGACCGATTGGGTTTTCGGGCAGGTTCGGTCCGCCCTGGCTACCGGAGGCGGCGCCTTCGTTCGCACCGCTCGCGCCAACCGTGCTGCCCCCGCCGGTCGTACAGGTACAGCTCTTCGCGCCGCCCGGCGCGGCCGCTCCGGCAGGCTTGCCATTTCCGCTTCCGCCCTCCGGCGCAACGTATGCGCCCGTCGTTCCGCCGTCGCCCGTCTTGCCCGTCGCCCCGTCTTTCGCCGTGAGGCTTACGCGGCGGAGTGTAACGTCGGTAGTCCCCTCGACCCGCGCCGCGATGCTGTTGGGCGCGCTTTCGGTGCCGGACCTTGCCTCGAAGGCGAGGTCGACCAGAAGCACGCCACCGACAGCCTTCTGGATGTCGAGCGCGTAGCCCTGCTGACTCGGAGCAATTAGGACGCTCGCGGTGCCCGGCTTCCAATCCGTGCACGCAAAGCCGCCGTACACAGCGGCTTTGGCTTTCACGACGAGCGCATCCGGGTACGTGCCTTCGCACACATACACGCGCTTGTTCCCCGCAATGTCCACCGCTTTGGACACGGTCTTGACGGGCCCTGCTTTGGTGCCGGGGTTGGTGTCGGAGCCCTTGGCGCCGTCGACAAAGATGCCTACCCCGTCGTCGACGCACGCGGCGGAGTCGACGGGGTCCTTGTTGAGGTCGCATCCGGGGGGCGCGACTACATCGGCCTTCGCGTCGCCGCTGCTGGTGCCGCCGTCGCCAGGGCCGCAGTTGCCGTTGTCGCAGAGGTTGGGGACGTCGGTGAAGCAGCCGGCGAACGGGATGGAGGTGAGGAGGAGAAGGGCAAGACGTTTCATGTTCAAAAGCTCCCGGTAAGGCCGAGGTAGGCGCCGTTCTTCTTGGGCTGGAGATCGATGGAGACGCCGCGGCTCGGCTTCTTCCACACGAGGGCGGTCCAGATGGCCGCGCCCACGAGCGCCGCGCCGCCCACGCTGTAGCCGACGATCTCGAACGTGCGCTGGGTGGATGCGCTGTCGATGCGCGATTGCTGATCGGTGCAGGCTTGGCTCGCGCGATCGGCGCAGGGCGCCGTTGCCGCGTTGGTGTCGAAGTCCTTTCGCGTGGAGCTACCGGCCAGCGCGAAACCGATGCCCGTTCCGATGCCGCCCAGCCCCACCACACCCAGCACGATGGGCCCCACGAAGCGGCCGAGGCCTGCGTCGCTGTCGTTGGGCGGCGGGTGGTTGTCTTCGGCAGAGTGCGCGACGATGGGCAGCGCCTTGGGCGCGGTCTTGGGCTCGTCCATGCGGATGACCACGTTGACTTTGGAGGTGCTCTCGCTTCCTTGGAGCTTGGCGTCGATGGACTGGCCCGCCTCGATGGTGCCGGAGAGCTTGGCGTCGCCGGCGCGCACCGTGTACGGGCCCGGCATCAAGTCGACGGCCGCCTTCAACGGGGCCGTGCCGACCATCCGATCGTTCACGAACACGCTCAGCCCGTCACCCGCCACGATGCGCAGGTGGCCGGTCTTCCCCTCGAGATAGGGGATGTGCTTGGTGCGAATCTCGGCGGCCAGTTCGGGCCGTGCCTCCGGGTGCTCGAGATAGGCGCGCAGGTGACCCAACGCATCCGCGTACAGGCCGAGCCCTTCCTCGATGGCGGCAAGATTGCCGAGGGCCTTGGCCGCCGAATAGATGGCGAGGGCCTGGAGGTATTTCTCGCGCGCTTCCGCGTTCTTGTTTTGCTGCGAAAGCGCGTAGCCCTCTTGCATGCGCAACTGCGCTTCGCGGGGCGGCGGCTCGGCCGCGTGCGCAACGCTGCCAAGCAGCACCAGTGCGACGCCAGCAATGGCCGCACGCGAAAGTCCAATCCGAGTCATGGTTCCAAGATGCCTTTCATACGAAGCGTAGAGGTCGGTGCGGGAGCGTGCGTGGAGGACCGCGGGGCGGGCATGGGCGTCGCGGTTGGCGCCGGCGTTGCCGACTGCGGTGGCGCGACCACTGCGGTGGGGCCGGTCGAGGTACCTGCCGAGCCGCCGCGTACGGTGCGAGCTGCATTGGCGGGGGCGCGGTCGACGCCATGATAGTTGCCGGTTGCGTCGTCCCGCGTGGCGCGATGGATGGCCAGGCCGCCGACCAGCAAGATGAGGCTCAGGATGGCCATCATGACGATGTTCTTGAGCGTCCATATCGACGCGGGCTGCTGCGGCGCTTCGAGTTCGATGACCACGTTACGCTCGATGGGCACGCCACCCAGCAGGCGCCCCAGGTCCACCGGCTGCCGCTCCGTTTTTTGCAGCAGACCGCGGAACAGGTTGCGCGCGGTCTTCGAGCTTTCGCGGTTCGGATCGGTCTTCCAGCGAAGCGGCTGCGGGTGGGTGGGTGCGCCGTCGCCAGCGGGCGGATCGGGATTCGGTGGGTGGAGACGCTTGGTGCTCACT
>JABFRG010000658.1 GCA_013141295.1 Polyangiaceae bacterium | reverse complement strand
GACCTCGCGTGCGAGCGCCGGTGGCGTGGCGACGGCCGAGGCGACGGTACGTCGAGAGCTGGCCGGCGGCGTGCGCGACGAGATGGGCGCGATGGCCATGGAGTCGAGGGTCGGCCCGCTGGGTCGCCGTGAGGGCGTAGGAATGCTCGGACGCGAGGGACGCGAGGCTGCGTCCGCCAGCACCGCGCGCACCTGCGTGAGGTCCGGGCGGTCGTCGCGACGGCGGGAGAGCATCTTCGAGACCAGCGCCGCCACGTCGTTCGGCACGTCCGGCGCGACCTCCGAGAGCGGAGGGATGGCGTCGTTCATGATGACCTTGAGGACCTGCCCCACCCCGGTGGCCTGCGTCGGACGCTTTCCCGAGAGGCACTCGTAGAGCACCACTCCGAGCGCCCAAACGTCGGCTTTGCCGTCGACGTCGTTGTCGCCGAAGATCTGCTCCGGGGCCATGTAATAGGGCGTTCCGAGCATGGTGCCGGTGGTGGTGAGGGAAGGCGCGTGGGTCGTATCCTCGCGCTCCACGGTCTTCGCGATGCCGAAGTCGAGCACCCGCACCGAGGGCGGCGAGGTTCCGGCGCCGAGGAGGAATATGTTCTCGGGCTTGAGGTCGCGATGGATGATGCCGGACCCATGCGCCGCTTGAATCGCGTCCACCACCGCGCCCAACACCCGCGCGCACTCCGGGAGCGGCAGCGTCCCGTCGCGCGCCAGCCGTGCGGCGAGGGGCTCGCCTTGCAAGAGGTCCATGACGAGGAAGGGACGACCGGTGGCCGTCTCCAGCACCTCGTGAACGGTGGCCACGTTCGGATGACGCACCGCCGCGGCGGCCTTGGCCTCGCGCAGGAGCCGCTCCTGATGACGAACGTCGGAGGCGCGATCCTCGCGCAGGAACTTGAGCGCTACCCGATTGCCGGTCTTGCGATCGCTCGCGGCCCAGACCACGCCCATGCCGCCCTCGCCCACCACGCGCTCGAGCTCGTAGCGGTTCGCCACCACGGCGCCGGCCTCGAGCAGGGGGTCCTTGGACGTCTGCAGCATCAATCCCAAAGTCTATACGCGGAGCGCGCCGCAAATGGCGAAACCAGCGATCACGGGCCGCAGGTGTCGCTCCAGGTAGGCCCGCACCCGCCCCCGGAGTCGGGCTTCGGCTGCTGGGAGCCGAGCTTGGCATTCACCGCCACGAACTTCGCTCCGAGGGAAACCGCCGAGCAGCTCTGGCCCAGGTCGTCGTTGCTCCCCTGCGCCGGAATGTCCAGACGTGCGCACACCTGGGACTTCACCAGTTGATACACACCGGAGTCACCGCAGATGGGGGCGCCGGTGATGGGGTCGTTGAGGGAGGCCAAGCTCCCCAGCAGATCGCTGGCCCGCCACCGCCCCGCCAGCGTGCCCTGGAGCGAGTACTGAACGCCCGCATCGCCCAGAGCCTTCTCGGTTCGAATGGTGGCGAAGAGCCTCCCGTCGCCGACCTTGATGCGCACGCGCGACGTGGAGTTGCTGCCGACGATGATGGGGAACGAAAGGGTGCTCACGAGCGCACCCCCGGCCACGAACGCGCTGTCGTCCAACGCCTTGCTCACGTAGGGCGGTCCCCCATCGACGCTGCGATCGACGCTCTCGTCGTCCACGGTCCAGACGTCCTTGCCATCGAACACCGGCTGCGATCGGCCCGGCACCGCCTTCTGGTCGAAGCCCTGCGAGGCGAAGACCTGAACGCTCACGTGGGCGTCGTCGGGCTCGCCGTTCCAGCCGTCGACCTGCACCAGCGCCCCAAAGATGCCGTCCTGCAGCGCGCCGTTGATGGTGGGCTGGTCCAGCACGCCCCGCCCGAAGACCTCGGCGAGGAGATCGCGACTGGCGTTGTCGATGCCGCGCTCCTGGTCGCACGGCACGGCACCCGGCGCCCGGCACGACTCGGGACCAGGGCACGTGCAGCGGCCGTCCAGGTTGAGCCCCACCGGCGCGCCGCCATCGATGCCGAAGTCCAAGCTGCGGAGCGCGAAGACGATGGAGATATCGCCGCCCGGGGTGGCGTTGGCGGGAACCGAGGGAATGCCCTCCGTGCGGCACGGGTCCGGCACGCCTCCGTCGGTCGAGGCGTCGGCTCCTGCGTCCCGTTCCGGGGCCGCCACCCTCAGGTCGCCGTCGATGCCCACGATCCACTGGCAAGCCGCCACCACCAGGCCGAGACCGAGTGCGGCGAGCGAGAGCGATTTGCGTGGATACTGCACGAATTCCTCGAGACCGGCGGCAGCTAGGCGGCGGTGATCTCGACGCGCAGGAGCTTCTTCCCGATGAACAGGTAGTCGCCGTGAGAGAGCTCGCGCTCCGCGTGCAGGCGCACGAAGGTGCCGTTGCGGGAGTTCAGGTCGGTGAGTTGGAGCTTGCCCGCAGCCTCTTCCACCTTGCAGTGCGAGGCGCTCATGTAGAGGTCGGTGGGGAAGTTCAGGTCGCCCCCTTCGCGGCCGATCTGCACGCCCGCGGAGCGCGCACACACGGTCATGCC
>JABFRG010000745.1 GCA_013141295.1 Polyangiaceae bacterium | reverse complement strand
CCTGCTCGCCGGCGGCAGACCCCGGCTTGCCCAAGGAAGTATATTTCAAGTTCGGATTCAAGACCCCCACCAGCTACATCAACTGCCTCAATCCCGACCTCGGGCAGGGCGGCGGCGAGCCGCCGCGCAGTCTGGCTTTCAAGGAGAACGAAGCCACCGTGGCGCAGGTGACCATCCACGCCGACCACCCGTTCTGGGATGCCATCGAAGAAGACGCGCCGCTCCGGTTCAACCAGATTGCGTACGTCGCGCAGGCCAAGAGCAAAGGTACTTCGGCCGCGGCGCCGATCACCCTCGAGGACCTGGTGGGCGTTCCCTTCAATCCCGTGAAGATCGGCGCCAATGCGCTGCAGGATCGCACCTGCGCGCCGGCCGACGCCCCCGCTGCTGCCGGCGACCTCAGCCTCGACCCCAAGGGCCGCACGGTGGCCGATCTCTCCGCCTTCATGTCGTTCTTGCAGTCGTCGCAAGGCCACATGAACGCCGACGGCCTCTGCGCGGTGAAGGCCAAGTAGCGCGGGCCCAACGGGTCGCGGTGGCGTTCGCCGCGACCCGCTTCAGGCGATCTCTACGGTACCGTGGAGATCGCAGTGCCCGTCGTGCGGGTGGTGGAGGTGCCCCGCGACGAGGTAGTCGACGTGGCCGGCGTGGGGGATGGCTTCGTGGCCGCACCCCGCGCCGTGAACGTGCCCCTGCGCGTGACCGCCGCAAGCATGCGTTGGTGTGCAGACAATCGGGGTAGCGCCGCCGTCGTCGAGCGAGCACTCATCGACGTGACCTTCGTGGTCATGGTGCAGATGGCCATCGTGAACGTAGTCGACGTGGTCGCCGTGACGGAGCGCCGTGTGCCCGCAGGCAGGGCCATGTACGTGGGCGTGGTCAGGGTGCGAAGTGTGGTCCATGCCTTGGTCTCCCATCAATTCAACGAGTGTTGAATTGATGTAGCAAATCCCTATTTGCGGGTCAAGGCGAGCAGGGGCTCTCGGGGTGAGTTGCATTCTAGTTGCATATCGGAGGATCGGTGGGAGCTGCAGCAATGCCACTGGCAAGCGGGAGAATGTTGGCGAGTCGTGGCAGCGTTCGACGGGTAGACGACGTCTCGGGAATCGCCGAGCTGTTCGACGTCGAGACGCACGTCGTGCACTTGCGACGAAGGTTGTCCGATCGCGTTGCCGCCGAGGCCATTGCGCTCGTGGCGCAGCCAGGGCTCCGCGTGGCGGCGCTGACGCCGCTGACCAGCGAGGGACGTGCGCAGCTCCGCGACGATCGAGCCGTGGGGGGCCTGTCCGACGAGCTGTGGTTCTGGGCCGAGCTCATGGGCGAGCTAACCGGGTGTGCGACGGTGGGAATCCGCTGCGCGCGGCTCGACGCTCCGATGTGCCCTCGATTCCACGTGGATCGCGTTGGTGTGCGTCTGGTGACGACGCTGGTAGGGCCAGGAACGGAATACGTGGCCAGCGAGCACGTCAATCGCGCCATGCTGGGGCACGCGGCAGGCGGCGCCTCGGATGACACCTCGGGCCTGTTGCGGCCGGGGGCAGTCATCGCTCGGGCGGAGGCCGGCGACGTCGTGCTGATGAAGGGCGAGTCGTGGCCCGGAAATGCCGGAAGCGGCGCGGTTCATCGATCGCCACCGACGCAGGCCACTCACGCTTGCGCGCCTCGCCTGGTCGTGACCATCGACCCCCTGGCGTGACGTTTTTCAGAGAGAAGGTGCGGTCTACATGAATCATTCGGTCACTTCGGTACGGTTGCCCCAGAAGAAGTCGAGCGTCGCCGAGGTCTCGTCGGTCGCCCTCCTCGACCGCGTCCTTCGCCGCGGTACCAACGTTTGCGTGTTGCGTCGGCAGTTGCCCGCCACGATACGCGCGTGGCTGGAGGCCCTCGACCTATCGGGGGAGTACGAGGCATCGGCACGGCTGTGCGCCGATGGCGCTGCCGAGGGCGCACAGAGGCTTCTCCGTGGGCTCGGCTCCGCTGCCGGAGCGACGTTGCTCGCCGATGACATCGAGACCCTGGCGAGGAGATTCGCACGCATCACCGGTGCGCCCGAGGTCGTGGCGTCGCTCGCCATCGTCCACACCGACAAGTGCCGAAAGTTCCACGCCGACTACAAGCCACTTCGGCTTCTGTGCACCTACCTCGGGCCGGGCACCGAGTGGGTCGACAATGCGGATGTAGATCGCACGCACCTCGCCCAGGAGGTCGACACCGTGGAGCTGGCGAATGCGCGCATCGTTCCGCAGAGCTCGCGTATTCAGCGCGCCGACGCCGGAGACGTCGTGATCCTCAAAGGCGAGCTCCATCCGGGCAACCACGGGCGCGGCGCCGTGCATCGGTCACCGCCGATTCAGGCTACCTTGGATACTCGCCTGGTGCTCACTCTCGACACGCCGGAGTGAGAGACTCAGCTAGAGCGTGCCCATCGCGACGACGACCCCTGCCCCCACGCTCACGGCGCCCGACGTCCGCGCGATCCAGAGCGGTAGTGCGGCGGCGCGGGCGCCGATCCATCGGAGCGACACCGCGAGCACCGTCGTGATGGCCATCATGCCGACCACGGTGCCGGCGCCGAAGAGCCCGAGGTAGAGGAGCGCGCCCCGGACGTCGCGAAGCGTGGTGAGCGCCACCAGCGTCATGGCGGCCGAGCCCGCGAGCCCGTGAACGATGCCTACCAGGAGCGGCCTGAAGGGCGACGTCAGGATGCGCTCGCGCAGGGGGGGCTGCTCGTTCGCCTCGACGCGCCGGGTGCTCATCGCGACGATGCCGAGGGCCACGAGCATGGCAGCGACCGCGAGGTCCATGGCGGTGACCACGCGGTCCGGAACCCGGAGGCCTCCCACCAGCATGAGCGCGCCCACGCCGAGCACCGTCACCGTGTGGCCGACCCCCCAGAAAAGCCCGGTGCGAACCGCCCGGCGCAGGTTCGGATCGCGGGTCACGATGGTGCCCATGGCCACCACGTGGTCGGGATCGGTGGCGTGACGGAGACCGAGGAGGAGGCCGAGCAGGAGCGTCGAGAGCGGCGTCACGAGGCGCGCGCGCCTTCCACTCGCCAGCAGGCGATCTCACCGGACGCATCTGCGGTCACGACACTCGTGTCCTTGGGGTGCCACCACAAACACTCCGGTCGGTCGGACAGGTTCGCGCGTCCGATGGGCTGCGCCCCCTTGCGTGGTTCCCAGACGCACAGCATGCGATCGAGCGCAGTGGAGGCGAGGAGCGCTTTTCGCGGATGAAATGCCAGACCGACGATGGCTGCGCCGTGCGCCGCGAGCTCCTTCGGCATCGACCCCTCCGGCCCTTTGCCGCTGAAGTCCCAAAGGCACACGCTGGGCGCGCCGCCGGTGGCCAGCATGGTGGAATTGGCGTCCCAGGCCAGGGCTTTGGGCTTCTGCGGGTACCCGGACATTTCCGAATCACGACCCGTCGGCAGACGCCAGAAGTGAACCGAGCAGTCTTGGCTCCCGCAGGCGACGAAGCGGTCGTCGGGGCTCCACGCGAGCGAGATGAGCGAGCCCTGGAACGGCAGCCGCCGAGGATTCGCGCCCGCGTCGAGCTCCCACAGATACGCGCCGCCGTAGCAGGCCGCGGCGAGCTCGGTGCCGCGACGGTTCCACTGGAGTGCGGTGACGGTGCTCGCGTGGGCGTGGGTTTCGAGAAACGGCCGCCCATCGGCGTGCCACAGGCGGACCACTTTTCCGGAAGCCGTGGCGAGGTATTCTCCGTTGGGGCTCCAGGCCACGTGCTCCACCCACGGCCCGGTGGCCGGGAGCTCACGGAGCAGCGCACCGGTCGGGGCGTAGATGCGCGTGCGGCCGTCCTGACCGCCGACGGCGATGCTCTCGGGGCCGAAGCTCACGGCCAAGACGCCGCCGCACTCCTGCCGCCAGGTCACGGCGCCGCTAGCGGCATCGATACCGACCAGAAGCCCGCCGCTGGTTCCCACCACCAGCATGCCCGCGTCGCGCGAGGCGGCGAGGGCGGTGGGGTAGTCGTCGATGGTGGCCCGCCAGTTGGACGCGAGCCTCGGCACCTCGGCGGTTCGGCTTACGCCAAGCATGCGCGGAGCCCCCGCTCGAGCGCGTCGCGGTCGAGGCTTCTCCCGATGAACACCAGCTCGCTGGCCCGCGGCGCGTCACCCCAGGGCCTGTCCTCCCGTGCGTCGAAGAGCATGTGCACCGCCTGAAAGACGAACCGAGCGTCGCTCCCGGCCACGTTGAGGATGCCCTTCATGCGGAAGATGTCGGTCCCCTGCTCGCGCAAGAGCTTGCTGAGCCACTTGTTCACTTTGGTCTCGTCGATGGCGCCGTCCAGGCGGATCCCCACCGACGAAACCGACGCGTCGTGGGTGTGGGCTGCCGCGTAGGTTTTGGTGAACGCCGGAGCGTGGACGCTCACGCCCGCGGCGGTCTCTTGGCGGAGCGAAAGCGAGAGCTCTTCGGGGAGGTGTTGCGTGTATAACGCATACAGTCCTGCGCTGGAGATCCGGATCGGGAAGGTCTTCGCTCCCTTGGTTGCCAGGCGTAGAACCCAGTGCGTTTCTCCCGGCGCGAGCACCATTCCGGGCTCCACACGCCGCTCTTCCGTCGCATAGAGGCGCGCCACCGCCTCGTCCTCTGCCTCGGTGAGATTCCGGGTGCCCGCGGGCATTGGCCGAATCACCAGGGACATCGAGGGGTCGGGACCGTCACCCAGCACCAAGGCGTGGGTGCCTTCGTCGAGCTCGAAGACGCCGGCCCACTCGAACGGGTACTCCGGCTCGAGGAAGGTAGGCTTCACTTCCAGGGCCCGTGAGAGATCGAAACCTCCCACATCGAGCACCGCCGGGACCGGAACGTCGGCGGCCACCGACCGATGCACGCGCGCCAGGGCGTTCATCGAGCGAATGCGCTTCTCGACCTGGTCCAGTTGCTCGGGCGTCACCAGGTCGGCCTTGTTGAGGACGATGACGTCGCCGAAGGCGATCTGCTCCTTGCACTCGCTGGACTCGTCGATGTGCAGCCACACGTGCTTGGCATCGACCATGGTGACGATGCCGTCGAGCTTGAACATCTCGCGCATCTCGTCGTCCACGAAGAACGTCTGCGCCACGGGCCCCGGGTCCGCCATGCCGGTGGTCTCCACCAGGATGTGGTCGAACTTGTCGCGCCGCTTCATCAAGTTGCCGAGTATTCGAATGAGATCGCCGCGAACGGTGCAGCAGATGCACCCGTTGTTCATCTCGAAGATCTCCTCGTCGGCGTTGATGACGAGCGCCTGATCGATGCCGATCTCGCCGAACTCGTTCTCGATGACCGCGATCCGCTTGCCGTGGTTCTCCGAGAGAATCCGGTTGAGCAACGTGGTCTTCCCCGAGCCGAGGAAGCCGGTGAGCACCGTGACCGGGACTTTGCTGCCGTTCATGAAGCACCTCTCCCGCCAGCGGAAAGGCCGGCGGCACGAACGAACTAGCCCCGTCGTGCCGTTAATGCAATCGGTTTGTAACTACATACGGTATGCGTTTATGGAAGGTCTACCGGGGCCAGGGGTCGGCGAAGCGCGGGTCGCGCAGGAAGGCTTCGTCGGTGAGGCTTCGCAGGAAGGCCAGCAGCGCCGCACGCTCGCCTTCGTCCAGCACGAAGGGGCGGACCAGATTGCTCTCGTCGCGGGCTCGCGCTCCAGGTTGCGATCGCTCCCCGCCAGAGGCGCGTGCAGGTTACATCTTCGCGCAGGCCGGCTACGTGGCCGGTGGAGCCCGCGGGTACCTGCTCGCGCAAGGTGTTCGTGCGGCAAGATGTCGCGCGCAATTTCGACGCAGTACCCACCGTTGCAAGTGGGCCCCCCGCGGGCTACGCAAATGAAGATGACTTCGCGCTGGTTTCTCCTGCGGACGTGCGTGGCCGCCATGGCGCTCGCCAGCCCCATCGCCGCGTGCTCGTCCACACCGTCGGGTCCGTCCACGACGTCTGCCGAGGTGGGTGCGACCCACTACGCGAAGACCTGCGCGCTGTGCCACGGTGCTCATGGCGAGGGCTACGTGGCCGACAATGCCACCGCGCTGAACAACCCGGAGTTTCTCACCACCGCCTCGGACGACTTCCTGCGAAGGAGCATCGCCCGGGGAAGGCCGGGCACCACCATGTCGGCGTGGGATCGCCTGCACGGTGGACCTCACGACGAGGATGCCATCGTGGCCATTGCCGCGTACGTACGCACCTGGCAGAAGGAGCCCACGGTCACCCTGAGCGAGGCGCGCATCAACGGCGACGCCACGCGCGGCGCGGCGACGTACGCGGCGCGCTGCGCCAGCTGTCACGGCGCTACCGGTATCGAAGGCCCCAACGTGCACCTGGGAAATGCCGAGTTTCTCGCGGTGGCCAGCGATGCGTTCCTGGAGCGTGCGATCCTCCGGGGGCGGCCCGGGACGACGATGCAGGGGTATCAGGGCAAGCTGCAGTTTGCCGAGGTCGCCGATGTGGTGGCGCTCTTGCGAAGCTGGGCGAAGCCCGTGGCTACCGGCGACGTGCCCATTCCCGGGACGCTCGGCCCCATCATCGCCCACCCGGACGGCCCGGAGCCTGCCTTCGTCGTGGGCAATCGCTACACGTCCGCCGACGCCATCAAGGCCGAGCTCGATCGCGGCGCGGCCTTCGGCTTCCTGGATGCGCGGCCTCCCTCCGACTATGTGACCAGCCACATCGCGGGCGCCGCCAGCGTCCCCTTCTACGAAGCCAAGGACTACCTGTTCGCGCTCCCCAAGGACAAGTGGTTGGTGAGCTACTGCGGCTGCCCGCACGCGGAGTCGGGCCAGCTGGCCGACGCGCTGCTCGCCAGCGGATTCACGAAAGTGACAGTCCTCGACGAGGGCTTCTACGTATGGAAAGACCGAGGATATCCGGTGCGCACCGGCGCCATCCCGTGACGCTGCGACGATATGTCGCAGTATGCGCCTAGACGCTGGCGGTATCCTTCGCGCCATGAAACGTCGAGTGCTCGTGGGTGTCTCTTTCGTGGCCTTCACCGTCGCAGCAGCTTGCAGCGACAGCGCGACCATTCTGCCCATTGTCGTCGACTCCGGTACCGACGCGCCGGTGAACCCGGGCGTGGATGCGGGCAGCGACGCGACAACGCTCCCCGACACGGGCCCCACCGAGGAAGAGCGCACGCTCACCTTCCGCGCCCAGGTGGGCGACAAGGCCTTCTCCTGCACCGGGGGCCCATGGACCGGCCTCGGAACGAGCGCCGCGAGCGCCGACATCGTGGACTTCCGCCTGTACGTGCACGACGTGAAGCTCATCGCGCAGGACGGCACCGAAGTGCCCTTCACGCTCAAGCAAGACGGCAAGTGGCAGTATCAGAACCTCGCGCTGCTCGACTTCGAGGACAAGACCGGCACTTGCGCGAACGGCACGACCGAGACCAACGTGAAGCTGGTGGGCACCGCCAAGGCAGGCACCTACAAGGGGGTCAAATTCAAGCTCGGCGTCCCCTTCGCCCTCAACCACGCGGACCCTGCCAAAGCCCCTTCGCCGCTCAACGTCACCGCGCTCTTCTGGGCTTGGAACTCCGGCTACAAGTTCGCCCGCATCGACGCACGCGTCGACGTGGACGGGACGCCGAGCCCGTTCTTGATTCACCTGGGGAGCACTGGCTGCCAGGGTGATCCCGCCATCGGCGAGACGGTGACCAAGTGCGACCAGGAGAACCGCGGGGAGATCTCTCTTGCCGGCGATCCGTTTGCCAAGCCTATCCTCGTGGACTACAAATCTCTCGTTGCCGCCAGCGATCTCAAGGTCAATGGCTCTGGCCCGCCGGGTTGCATGTCGGGAATGGACGATCCCGAGTGCCCGGCCCTCTTCCCCAAGCTCGGCGTCGATGCCACTACCCACCTTCCCAACGCTGCTCAGCAAGCACTGTTCCGCGCCGAGTAGCCGCCTTCCCGCGGCGGTCTTCTCTGCCACCCTCCTCGGTGCTGCACTCTATGGGTGCAGCTCCGATGGCGCGCCGGTAGCCGTCCTCGTGCCCGACGCGGGTGGGTCCGATGCAACCGGCGACGGCGCGGTGGTCGAGGGCGACTACGTATGGGACTTGCCGCCCGGATTCCCCAAGCCCCTCGTGCCGGCCGACAATCCGCTTTCGAAGGCGCAAGTCGAGCTCGGACGCCGGCTCTTTTACGATCGACGGCTCTCGGCCAACCAGACGCAGTCGTGCGCGTCATGCCACGTCCAGGACAAGGCCTTCACCGATGGCCGTGCGCAGGGCCTCGGCTCTACCGGCGAGCTCCACCCGCGCGGCCCCATGGCGCTGGCGAACATCGGATATGCCACGACCTTCACCTGGGCCAATAGCCTGCTCCCGTCGCTGGAGCGGCAGGCGCTCTTGCCGCTCTTCGGCGAGACGCCGGTGGAGCTCGGTATGGTGGGCAAGGAGGACGAGCTGCTGGCGCGGCTTCGCGCCGAGCCGGTCTATGCCGACCTCGTTCCCCGCGCCTATCCCGGGGATCCCGCTCCCTTCAGCGTGCTCCACGTGACGCAGGCGATCGCCAACTTCCAGCGCACGCTGGTCTCCGGTCGTTCGGCCTACGATCGGTACAATCACGGTGACCCCACCGCGATGAACGAGTCGCAGAAGCGGGGCAAGCTGCTCTTCTTCTCCGAGACCACCGAGTGCTTCCACTGCCACGGTGGCCTCTTCTTCGCCGATTCCGTGGCCCACGAAGGCTCCACTTTTACCGAGATCGCCTTTCACAACACGGGTCTCTACAACATCGACGGCAAGGGCGCGTACCCGCCCGACAACGAGGGTATCAAGGCGATCACCGGTCGCGCCTTCGACATGGGGCGCTTCAAGGCGCCCTCGCTGCGGAACATCGCGTTGACTGCACCCTACATGCACGACGGGAGCATCGCGACGCTCGCCGAGGTCATCGAGCACTACGCCGCCGGTGGTCGCACCATCGCCAGCGGTCCCTACGCCGGAGTGGGCTCGAAGAACCCGTACAAGAGCGAGCTCATTCGAGGCTTCACGCTCACCGCGCAGGAGAAGGCCGATCTCATCGCCTTCCTCGAGAGCCTCACCGACGACTCTCTGCGCACCAATCCCGCCTACGCCGACCCCTGGCCGCCGCGCTGAGGCCGCGACATCTTGTCGCAGGGCGGCGCTCGATTCGCGTGCCAAGACCACCCGGTGCGACCCTCATCTGCATCCGTGTCCGCCGTGCTCGTGCTAGCCACTCTCGCCGCGTGCGGCTCACCCGCGCCGGAATCGCCCGCGAGCGAGACGCCCAGGCTCGATGGAGGAAGCGGCGGCAACGACGCGGCGGCCGGGGACGCGGGGGAGCCCGATGCCACGCCCGTACCGCTCGGGCCGTGTCCCCAACCCGAGGAGGGTCTGGTCGGACTCGAAGACGCTCCGCTGTCGGCGGCGACGGACGCGACGCACGTGTACTGGGTCACGTCGGTGATGCAGCGCGACGGCACGTACTTGCGCGAAGTCCGCCGAGCCCCCAAGGCCGGTGGTGCGCCCGAAACACTGGTCTCGACTCCCCGCGACATCGCCGTCGTCGCCGCTCGGGGCGGGATCGCATACTGGTCCGAGGCCGGGGACGTCGCCGGACCCGCATCCGTTCGGGCCTGGGACGCTTCCGGTGTGCGCACCATCGCGACCTTCGACCCCCAACTGGGGACGCTCGATCCCTTCGCGTTTGCCATCGACGACGCCCGATCCTACGTGCTCATCCGCCGAGCCGGCGCGGGTGGTGCATTCACGTACACGGTTTGGACGACGCCGCTCTCGGGAGGCACCAGTGAGGCTGTCGCGAAGAACAGCCTCGACGTGGGCGGCAGCGTGCGTGCGCTGTCGGTGGAAGGGTCGGACGTATTCTGGGGCTTCTCTTCGGGCTTCCTCTTCCGGGCCGATCGCGCGGGCCGCAGCGCCACCGCGACGCAAGTGCTGAACGAAATGGACGGGCTCGACGCGTGGGCGGTACGTGCCACCGACGTCGCGTTCGCGCAGAACGGCGGCCTGTTCTCGGTCTCCAAGACCGGAGGAGCCACCACCGCCCTGCCGGGGATTCTCCAGATCTACCGTACGATGCTGCAGAGCCCGGTGGGGCTGGTTTGGGGAGCACGCGGCCCGTCGGGCGCGGAGGAGATCCGCATTCTCCGGCGCGACAGCTCCGTCTGTACGCTGGCCACCACCGACGTGAAGAGCGTCTTCTCCATGGCCACCGATGGCGACAAGGTCTTTTGGACCAATACCGCGACGCGCGCCGCCGGCGGGGCGGTCCGTTGGGCGCGGCTGCCGAAATAGCGCTCTCCGCTGCGCGACGCTTTGCCACATGTCGCCAGCGTGCGCGCCGTGTCACGATCCATGGATGTTCGAGAAGTGGGCTGCGCGGGCGCTCGTGGTGTGTGGCTTTCTCACCATCGCCGTCGGCCTTCGCTGGAGTCGCGCTGAGGCGGTCACGGCGCCTTCGTGCTGCGGTTCCCCGGCAACCTACACTGCACGGGGCGTCGTGAAGTCGCGTCAGGCGGACGGCAAGTACCTGCTCATCGCCCACGAGAAGATCGAAGGCTACATGGCGGCCATGACCATGTCGTTCGAGCCGCGTCGCCCGGAGCAGCTCGCCGCGGTGAAGGACGGTGAGTCCGTTCGCTTCACGTTCACCACCACCGAGGACGGTCGGCGGCTCCTCGACAGCATCGCCAGCGAGTAGCCGCCCCGGAAGTCGGACGTGTGGGTCAGGGCACCTTGGCCTTTGCGCCGGCTTCGAGCATGTAGGCCGCGATGTCGCGGAGCTTGGCATCGCCCACGATGGCGAAGGGCGGCATCTGGGGAAAGTCGGCGCGCTTCTTTCCCGGCGCCTTGGCCCAGGTGACGATGCCCTCGGGGCTTCCCGCATAGATCTGTGCGATCTCCACCAGGGATGGGCCCACCAGCTTGCGATCGACCGCGTGGCAGCCGGAGCAGTTGCTCTGGAAGAGCGGCTTTCCCGGGCTCTCTCCCGCCGCCAGCCGCGCAACACCTTGGCTCTGATCGTAGGCCGCCTGCTCGGACTCGGCCACCCACTGCTCGGTCGCCACGCGCATGTCGCGGCGGTGCTCCGCCAGCGCGATGCCGCGATACATGTGCCGGCCGGTGGCCATGCAGAGAACGGTGAGTGTCAGATACCCGACGATGGCAGGAAAACGCTTCCCTTGAGGCTGGCTCTCACTCAGCTCCTTCCACATGAGCCACACTGCGGGGATGGAGACCGCGGCCCCGGCGAAGATCGCGAAGACGACGGACCCGTGAAAGCCCTTGGTCGGTAGCGTGAACAGCACCAGTGGGCCCACGATGAACTGCACCAGAGAGACCGCGAGTGCGATGGAGTAGAAGATGCGACGCAACGCCGGCTTGTCGAAGGTCTCGAAGGTCTCGGAGACCGGGAAATTGCGGCGCCCGAAGTAGCCCACGCCGAAGAGGCTGGTGAGAATGAGCGAGGCGGAGAGGAAGTGGAAGTAGCGCGGTATGACGTTGGGCAAGAGGAGCGCCGAGAAGAACCCGTGAATGGTCGTCCATCGCTCCGGGAACATCATCAGGTTCACGTTGGCCAGGAACACCAGGGGAATGAAGAGGAAGAGCGCCACCGCAGTGCCGAGGATGGCGATGTGGAGCCCTTTGAGGTTCGCCATCCGGTCCCAGCTGTACTTGTGCAGATACAAGAGGAGGAAGGTGACGATGATGGTGGGGATGAGGAGGATCCAAGCGGTGCCGGTGAGCGCGTTCGCCGTGTAGAAGTGGATGGTGTAGAGCACGCTGATGACGAGCAGCGGCGCCACGCCCAGCACCACTGCCATGCTCTTGTTCACGGTGATGGTGGCCGCGAGCGCCCGCGCCAAGCGATCGTAGTCGGGATTTCGCCGCCCGCGGATCTCGAAGGCGAGCACGAGGATCGAGCTCCCCACCATGAGGTTGACGAAGAGGATGTGCGCGACGAAGGCCACGATGAGCAGGAGCTCGAGGAACGGCTCGCTGGCCGGGAGCGGGAGAGGGATGTCGTGGGGAACAGGCGTGACGGAGCTTGGGTCGAGAATCATGGTTCGCTCAGCGGGGGCCGTCGAGGGACACGGCAGAGGTCTTGGCGGGTGGTTTGGGAAGCGCGACCACACCGGTCGCCTGGGCGCCGTCGATGGTGTCGCGGTGGTTCTGAAGGTTGACCAGGTACGCGGCCAAGGCGTCGCGCTCGCGCACGCTGCCGGGAAAGGGCGGCATGAACGGCCGCGCGTTGTGCATGATGCCGATGTAGCCGGACACGGCGCCGGCATCCCACTTCGCGCTATTGCCGTACATGGTCGTGAGGATGCCTCGCATGCCGTTGACGCCGTCGACGGTGTGACATCGGGTGCAGGCCAGCGAGAACACCTCGCGTCCGGCTTCGAGCTCGTTCTCCGCGGTGATCGTGCGCACCGAAGTGTACGTGGCGTGGGTCAACAGCCCGTCGCGCTGGAGCGTGTGGTCGAGACCGAACGGGTTGCCGATGGCCACGGTC
>JABFRG010000022.1 GCA_013141295.1 Polyangiaceae bacterium | reverse complement strand
GCTGCAAACCCTGTCGCACCTTCTGGGGGACGCGTTTTCCGAGCCGGTCAGGCACGCGTGGACCAAGGTGATCGGCACCATGACCCGGCTGATGCTGGCGGGCGCCAGCGGGGCGTCGGGTGCGAGGCTCTCTCCCTGGGCGCGCTTCCAGCCAAGGAACTTGGTGAGCTTGTACCAGGTGGCGTCCGGCAGGAACACCTGTTGGGGCGCCGGGTGCGCGCTCGATCGCTTGAACACCCGGAGCGCGATGCGGCGCCGGACGCGGCCGTCGTCGGCCACGATGTCGCCGACGTCGAGCGCGGCGATCTCGTGCTGGCGCAGGGCGGTCCCGAGCGCGACGGACAGGATGACGTGGTCACGGAAGCCATCGCGGTGCTCGCCGGTGACCTTGAGCACCCGGGCCTGGTCGAGGTCCGTGAGGGTGCGGGGTGGGCGGCGAACGGCAGCAGCGTAGGAAGTCATGGGCGGCCTTTCGGTGGAATGAGCACGCCCGATACATGCGTACGATTGCCGCGAAGGCAAGCAACGTGGCGATTCGCCACTCGTGTTCTCATGCAGAAGCGAGACCGCCGATGATGGCAGTCGCCCACAGCGAGCCGGCGCCCCAAGGGCCGCTGCTCGTGGCCAAGCGAAGCGAGCAGGACTTGCTCGATTGGCTCGGGACCGAGGTCGGCTTTCTTGCCGGCCTCGGCCACTACAACGAAGAAGCGTTGGTGCTTGAGCCCTACCAGGTCGCTTTTCTCGAGTCGAAGTCACGTTACCGCTGGGTCGAGAAGGCCCGGCAAGTGGGGTACTCGTTCCTGTTCGCCTGCGAGGCGGTGGCTCGATGCCATCTGCGCGATGCACACACCGCAGTGATGGTGAGCTACAATCTCGAGGACGCCAAAGAGAAGGTCAACTATGCGAGACAACTAGCAGAAGAGCTGCCGATCGCCTTTCGCAAGCGAATCGTGACCGACAGCAAGACCGAGCTCGGCTTCCTCTCGAACAGCGCCTCGAAGCGGGTGTCGCGCATCATCTCGCACCCGTCGAAGGCGCCGCGCGGCAAGAAGGGGGACACCTACCTCGACGAGCTCGCGCACTACGCCAACGACCGCGAGGTCTACAAGGGCTCGACCGCGCTCATCCTGCGCTCGCGCGGCCAGCTCACCGGCTGCTCGTCGCCGCTCGGCCGCCGCGGGGTGTTCTGGGAGATCGCCCGCGAGGAGCTGCGGAAGTACCGCGCCTACTGGCGGCAGCGCGTGCCGTGGTGGCTGTGCAGCTTCCTGTGCACCGACGTGCCGCGGGCTTCGCAGGAGGCCCCGCTCCTGACCACCGAGGCGCGGGTCCGCGCGTTCGGCACCAAGGACCTTCAGGACCAGCTCGACTCCTTGCCCCTCGAGGACTTCCAAGGCGAGTTCGAGCTGAACTTCGCCGACGAGAGCTACTCGTTCTACCCGTACGAGCTGATCCTGCCGTGCACCACGGACGACCTCGAGCTCGCGACCGACTTCGCTACGTTCGGCGAAGTCGAGGGGCGGCTGGTCGCCGGCTTCGACGTGGGTCGCAAGCGCGACCTGTCCGAGCTGTCGATCTTCGAAGAGCTCGGCGGCAAGAAGGTGTGCCGCCTGCTGCGCAGCTACGACAAGGTGCCGTTCGCCGACCAGGAGGCCGACCTGCGCCGCATGCTGTCGATGCTGCCGATCGGCCGGTTCTCGATCGACCAGAACGGCATCGGCATGCACCTCGCCGAGAACCTCGGTCGCGACTTCGGCCAGGTCGTGCCCGAGACGTTCTCGAACGAGTCGAAGGAGCTCTGGGCGACCGACTTCAAGATCCTGCTGCAGCGCAAGGACGTCGTGCTGCCCAAGGACCGCGAGCTCGTCGCGCAGATCCACGGCGTGAAGCGTGGGCTCACGCCGACGGGGAAGCCGTCGTTCGAGGTCGAGCGCGACGCGGGCGGCAAGGGGCACGGGGACAAGTTCTGGTCCGTCGCACTGGCCTGTCAGAAGGAACGCCGGCCGTTGCCCGGCGGGGGAGAAATCAACGTGAGGATCATCGGATGAATGCGCCCAGAGAGCGAACCAACGAGGCACCCATCCCGACGCAGAACCCGCTCGGCAAGCTGCTCCGCTACCTGGAGCGGCAGTCGGCGGGCGGCTTCTTCGGCAAGGTGACGGTGAGCTTCCAGAACGGCAAGGTCTGCGAGGTCCGCACCGAGCAGACGCGCAAGCTCGACGAGCTGTAGCGAACCGCCACCAGCCACCAGCCACACCATCGAACGACGGGTTGTCGAGTCACTCGAGCCCCGGCGGCAAGTTCCCTGCTTGCCACCGGGGCTCTTTCCTTTTCGGGGTCCTACATGAACCACCAGGTCCAGCTGTTCCAGATCGACCGCGACGCCAAGCCGACCGACCGCGCACTGCCCATGGGCGGCTTCGCGGTGACCGCCGACAGCTACGAAGCCGCCCGGCAGGCCGCGCTCGCACATCTGCAGGCCGAGGGCCGGACCGTGCGCGCGCTGTCGTTC
>JABFRG010001229.1 GCA_013141295.1 Polyangiaceae bacterium | reverse complement strand
GCGCTGGGGCCGCAACCGGGGGCGCTCCGGCGCCACTCTGGACCATGAACGTGTGCCCACACTTGGGGCAGCGCATCTTGAGTCCCGTGGGAGGTACGCGCTTCTCGTCGACTTGATAGGGCGCTTTACAGGACTCGCATTCGACTCTGAGCATTCGCTTCTCGCTCCGCGTTCTCTCCGCGTTCTCGCTCTGGCTCTCCGGCGCTGCCATCAGCTCCGTCGTGCACCCGCACTTTCCTCGACCTGCGCGAGCATCGAGGAAGCCACCGGCGGATCTCCCGTGCCGTCAGAACACGGCGCTCGGGAGAGCCCTACCGATGGTATCATCATACGCTTCGTGTCTTCGCTTTTGCGAAAACCCCGCGCGGAAGATGGCGGGAGGGTGCGACAAGCTGCGGCAGCGCCCGCTCGCCTCCCTGGCCCACCTCGCCCCGCGCGCCCGCCTGCAACGCAAGCCTTTCTGTGGATGGCCGGCAGCGCCGTGCTGTTCGCGCTCATGAACCTGTTCGCAAGGCTGGCGAGCGCCCACGCACACTTCACCGTCGTGGGTGCGATGCGGGCCACCGTGGGCTTTCTGGTGGCGTTGGCGGTGGCCCGGGCCCGCGGCGTCTCGCTGGTGGTGAAGGATCGCCGGCGCATGGCCCTGCGATCGGGATTCGGGACCCTGGCCATGCTGGCGACCTTCTACACGCTGAGCCGGAGCGAGCTGCCCCTGGGCGACGCGGCCACGCTCTTCAACCTGGCTCCGCTCGGCGTCGCACTGCTGAGCCCCCTCGTGCTCGGCGAGACCATCGGGCGCCGCGTGGTCTTCTCGCTGGTGGTGTCGCTGGCGGGCGTTGCGCTGGTGCTGCGGCCGTCGTTCCTCTTCGGCGCCGGCACGGCGCAGGCTCCCGGCGCCACGACGGCGGCGGGCTTCGCGATCCTGGCGGCATGCCTCTCGTCGGTGGCCATGACCATGCTGCGGCGGGTGGGGCAGAGCGAGAGCGCGGAGACCATCGCGGTGCACTTCTCGTGGTTTGCAGCGGCGGTCTTCTGGGTCCTTTCGGTGCCCACCTTGCGGACCGGCCTCGGGGCCGCGTTCTTCGACGCCACCACCGCCTTGGAAATGGTGGTGGCCGGGCTCTGCGCCGGGTTCGCGCAGATCGCCATGACACGAGCCTACGGGCTCGCCAGCGCCGCCCGGGTGAGCAGCATGGGTTACCTGAACGTGGTGGCCAGCGCACTTCTTGGAGCCATTGGAACCGGCCACATACCGACGCTCAGTGCCACATTTGGCATGATGTTGGTGGTCGCCGGGGGGCTTTGGGTGACATTCGGAGGGGAGTTGCGGAAGATTTGATGACTTTGGGCAGCTCGGCCGTCTGAGAGTGACGCCCGAAGGCACTTCGGGCTGACACCACATTGTAGGATATTGTAACCCGAAGCCATGACCGTGAGCTCCCTCGAAACCCTCCTTCCCGCGGGGTCCATCCTCGACGAGAAGTACCGCACCGAGCGCGTGCTCGGCCAAGGCGGCATGGGCATCGTGGTGCTGGCCCACCACCTCGGGCTCGACGAGAAGGTCGCGATCAAGCTCCTGAACCCGGGCGCGCTCAGCTCTCCCGGGGCCGAGACGCGTTTTCTGCAGGAGGCGCGCATCGCCGCCAAGCTGCGGAGCCCGTACGCCGTGCGCATCCTCGACGTGGGGCGCGATCGCGAACGCGGGCTCCCCTACATCGTCATGGAGTACCTGGAGGGGCACAACCTCGGCGAGCCGCCGGCACCGATGCCCATCTCCGAGGCCGTCGATTCCATCGTCGAGACCTGCGCGGCTCTGGCCGAAGCGCACCGGCTCGGCATCGTGCACCGCGACATCAAGCCGCAGAACCTCTTCTGCATGCAGAACGACAGCGGCGACGCGCAGATCAAGCTCCTCGACTTCGGCATCTCGAAGTCGGAGAATTCGCTGTCGCAGACCTCCACCTCGCACGTGCTCGGAACCCCGAGCTACATGTCTCCGGAGCAGCTGCGGACCACCAAGTCGGTGGATGCGCGCTCGGACATCTGGTCCATCGGCGTGACCCTGCACGCCCTCCTGGCCGGCTCACCCCCCTGGATGGGCGAGACCTCGGCGGTCATTGCCGCGAAGATCCTCCGCGACGCGCCGCCCACGTTGCGCGACTCGCTCACCGGCGCGCCGGAGCCGCTGGAGCGGATCATCCTTCGTTGCTTGGAGAAAGATCCGAGCGCCCGCTACGACGACGTGGGCGCCCTCGCCGAGCAGCTCGCGCAGTTCGGCGGGCCACGCAGCCAGCGGGCCATCGGCATTCTTCGGTCGCGGCAATCGCTCGCCGGCGATTCCCGCAACGCACGAAACAGCGCGGAAGTGCCGAAGCCATCCAGCGCCGGCGCCTTCGCTCCCACCGAGCTCAATCTGGCAACGCCGCTGCCCGCCACTGCGGCGCCGCCCGTCTCGACGTTGCCGTCGGCGGGCACCATCGTGCCGGCGAAGACCCCGCTTCCGGACGAGGCCACGCGGACCGCGAGCGCCTGGGGCGAAGCATCCAACCCCGTGGCCGCCGCCGAACCGCTGGCGCTCCGCGCCAAGTGGCCAGTGCTGGCCGCGGTGGTGGCCTTCGCCGCCATCGCCCTCTACGTGGTGCTCCGACCGCCGACGCCCGGGGTGGAGCCCAAGCTGGCGCTCGCGGAAGCCGCACCGGTAGTGTCTCCCCTCTCGGCGGTGGTGCTCTCGGCGAGCCCGTCCGTCAGCGCAGCGCCGACCGCGGCGCCGGCCGACAGCGGATCGCGCGCCAAACCCGTCCCCTCGCCCGCAGCCCCCAGCAAAGCGGCGCCCGATGCGAGCGCGCCCAGCGCGGCACCGAGCAGTGCGCCCAGTGCGGTGCCCACTGCCAAGGGCAGCGATCCCTGGAACGAGCGTCTCTGATGCGTGCGGCGCGATGGGTGTGCGCAGCCGCCGTGGTGGCCGCCCTGGGCAGCGCGGCGTCCGTGGCGCGCGCCGACGACAGCCTGCAGGCCGAGGTGATGTTCCGCGAGGCCAAGCGCCTCCTCGACGCCGGTGACGTGGAGCACGCGTGCAAGGCGTTCGAAGAGAGCCTGCGCCTCGATGGCGGTGCGGCGGTCGGCACCCGCTACAACCTGGCCGGTTGCTACGAGAAGCAGGGGCGAACGGCCTCCGCCTGGGCCATGTTCCTCAACGCGGCGGTGGGAGCCGGCAAGCGCGGAGAGAAGGAGCGCGAGAAGAGCGCCAACGACCGGGCCGCCGCCCTCGAGCCGAAGCTGGTGCGGCTGCGCATCGTCGTGAGCGACGGAGCCAAGGCGGCTTCGCTGAAGGTCTTTCGCGACGATGGCGCGGTCAGCGAAGGTCAGCTCGGCCTCCCGATTCCCGTGGACCCCGGCAAGCACATGGTGCGGGCCACCGCCGACGGCATGAAGCCTTTCGGCGCCGAAGTGAACGTCGAAGGCGACGGCACCACCACCACCGTGAAGGTCCCGGCGCTCGAGCCCGAGGGCGCTGCTACGCCTCCCCCCAAGACGGTGGGCGTGGTGACCACCACCCCCAAGACGCCGGAGCGAAGCGCGCAGCGGCCGCTCGGATTCGTGGCGCTCGGATTGGGCGGAGCGCTGCTGGTGGGCGGTGGCGTGTTCCTCGCCATGCGGCAGTCGACGATTTCCGATCTCGACGCGGTGTGCGGGCCGGACCGCAAGTCGTGCCCGGCCGATGCCGCGAGCACCGTGAGCAGCGGCCATACCTACACCACGCTGAGCGCGGTGGGCTTCGTGGGCGGTGCGGCGCTGGTGGCCACCGGCGTGGTGCTGGTGCTCACCGCCAAGAGCGGCAGCGACGCCGCGACCACGGGTGGCGTCTCGGTGCAAGTGAACGGCGCCGGCGCCTCGCTCCGCGCGACCTTCTGAGGCTACACGTCGACGACGATGCGATAGCGCTCGAGCTTGCGATAGAGCGTCGAGCGATCGAAGCCGAGGACCCGCGCCGCATCGCTCTTGCTACCGCCCACCGACTCGAGCACGCGACGGATGTAGCGCGCCTCCACCTCTTCCATGGTGACGAGCTCGGAGGGATCGTCGGCCGCCACCAGGACGTGGCTGCTGCGGTAGTCGCGCACCCGGGGCGCCAGGTCTTCCACTTGAAGCTCCTCGAAGCGCGCGAGCGCCACCGCGCGTTCGATGGTGTTGGAGAGCTCGCGCACGTTGCCGGGCCACGCGTAGGCGAGCAGCTTCTCGGCCACGGCCTTGGAGTAGGACGCGACCTTCTTGCCGTGGCGCGCGGCGAAGCGCTCGAGGAACGCCTGGGCCAACAGGAGAACGTCGTTCCCGCGACTCCGTAGCGGGGGGACCTCCACGTGCACGACGTTGATGCGGTAGTACAGGTCCTCGCGGAAGGTCTTCTCGGCGATGCGCGTCTCGAGGTCGCGGTTGGTCGCGGTGACGAGTCGCGCGTCGAACGCCACCTCGGTAGCTGCGCCCACTGGCCTTACGTGACGGGTCTCGAGGGCGCGCAGCAGCTTGGCCTGCATGGCCAGCGGCATCTCGCCCACTTCGTCCAGGAAGAGCGTGCCACCTTCGGCTTCCACGAAGAGGCCCTTGCGCGCGGTGCGCGCGTCGGTGAAGGCGCCCTTGGCGTGACCGAAGAGCTCGCTCTCCAGAAGGTTCTCGGGCATGGCCGCGCAGTTGATGGCCACCATGGGGCCCTGGGCGCGGCGCCCGTGACCGTGGATGGCGCGCGCCACCAGCTCCTTGCCAGCCCCGCTCTCGCCGGTGACGAGCACGGTGACGTCGGTCTCAGCGACCCGCTCCACCAGCTCGAACACGCGCTGCATGGGAGCGCTCTCGCCGATCATGCCGAAGGTCGACGTTCGCGCGGACTCGCGCCGCAGGCGCTTCACTTCCTCGGTGAGCGCGCGGTGACGCAGCGCCCGCTCCACCGAGACCATCAGCGCCTCGGTGTGGAACGGCTTGGTGAGAAAATCGAAGGCCCCGGCACGCATGGTGGCCACCGCCGTTTCCATGCTGCCGAAGGCGGTCACGATGATGACCGGGAGGTCGCGCCAGTTCTGCACCACGCGGTCGCACAGCTCGATGCCGTTCATACCGCGCATGTTGAGATCGGTCACCACCAGGTCGAAGTCGTCCTCCGCCTCCTTGAGGAGGTCGAAGGCGAGGTCGGCCGCCTGCGAGGTGACCACCTGGTGGCCACGCCGGGAGAAGAGCCGCGAGAGCTCGGCGCACATGTCGGGGTCGTCGTCCACGACCAGGAGCCGGGCCATCAATCTCCTCCTAGGGGTAGGTGCAGTGTAAACGTACTTCCACGAGAAAGCTCGCTCTCCGCCGAGATCCATCCCTCGTGCTCTTCCACGATGCCTCCGGCCACGGTGAGCCCCAGGCCGGTGCCCGCCCCCTTGGCCTTGGTGGTGTAGAAGGGCTCGAAGATGCGCTCCAGGATCTCCGGGGCGATGCCGACGCCCTCGTCCACCACCTCGATGCGCGCGGCGCGCACGTCGCGGTCGGAGTGGGGCTTGCGAGCTGGTGACGGCTCCTTGACGCGAATCGTGAGGGCGCCTCCCCGGGGCATCGCGTGTATGCCGTTGACCACCAGGTTGGTGACCGCCTGCTCGAGCTGTCCGGCGTCGCCCGCCACCCGCAGCGACTCCGGTCCCTCCACCGAGAGCGAGACGTTGTGCTTCTTGGCGACCATCCGCAGGAGGGTGGATGCGCTGTGGGCAACTTCCACCAGGTCGGCGGTGCCCTTGGGGGTCTTGCGCGCGCGCGCATAGTCGAGGAGCTGACGAACGAGCGCGCTCATCTTCTCCACCTGGCCAACGATGGTGTGCCCCGCCATGGGGAGCTCCTCGGCCGTCACTTCGCCCGCGGCCATCGACTGCCCGCGCAGGAGCAATACGTTGAGCGGCGTGCCGAGCTCGTGGGCCAGGCTCGAAGCGAGTGTACCCACCGTGCGTAGGCGGTCGAGGTGACGCAGCTGCTCCAGGGTCTCCACCCGCGCCGTGGCCTCGTCGTCGCCGCGCTGGCGCGCCTCGATGAGGCGATCGCACATGGCGTTGAGCTCGGTCTTGAGGATGCCGATCTCGTCGCTGCGCCCGCCGTCGAGGCGCTCGGAGAAGTCGCCGCGGCCGATGCGCCGGGCCTGCTCCACCATCCGGGCAAGCGGCTGCCCGATGATCCATGCGCCGAGAGCCACCGCGAGGACGCCGGCCAAGAGGGCCATGACCGCGGTGGCGAGGAGCTCGTCGCGGAGCTGGTTCCACAGGAGCGTCTTGCTGTCGGGGATGATCTGGGCGAGCCGAAGGGTGCCGATGGGCCCCTGCGCGTCGCGCAGCGGGAGCACTGCGCGAACTCGGCGCGGCGTCGCGGCATCGGGGTCGAGATCGGTGCTGTCCTCGGCGACCTCGGCAATACCGTCGACGTACTCCACCTCCACGTCGTGACGGTGGTCGCGGAGGCGCGCCACGGTGGCCTCGGCGTATGCGCGATCGCGCGGCCGGTCGACGATGTCGTGCCGCAAGAGATCGCCGATGGACGATAGGTTGAGCGCCACGTCCGACTCGACCCGCTGCGCCTCGCGCGTGGCCCGCAGGTACGCGTAGAACGCCAGACCGATGGCGCTGACGAGGAAGAAGAAGACGGCGAATTTGGCGACGACGCGCATGCGCTTGGGCTCACGATTACCACGCGACCTCCGCATCCTGGGCACCGAAGCGGGCCACAGGGCGGAGGCGGGCGAGGCACTTGCACGCCACGGGCCAGCCCAGGAGAGGCCGATCCTCGTGCTGTTGCAAGTCGCGATTCTCCGGCATATTCGCGTTGCATTCCGCACCGTGTTGCAAACTGCAACGCGTCGCGAAGGGCGGCGCGCGCTCGGCCCCGAAGGATGCCGCGTGGCACGGGAGTTGTAGAGGGTCGGCTCGACATGATCGCCCCCGCTCTTGCGCCGCTCCGTAGTCCCGACGGCACCACGCTCTCCGCGCCTGCCCGCATCTATCGCCTGCTCTCGCTGGAGAAGAGCGACGTGTGGTCCATCGTCGTCTACGCGGTCGCCATCGGCCTGCTCACCCTGGCGGTGCCGGTCGCGGTGCAGGCGCTGGTGAACACGGTGGGCTTCACCGCGCTCCTCCAGCCCATCGTGGTCCTCACCGTCATCGTCTTCCTCGGCCTCCTCGGCGCGGGCATCCTGCGCACCCTGCAGTCGAGCGTGGTCGAGGTGCTGCAGCAACGCCTCTTCGTGCGGGCGGCGCACGATCTCGCCAGTCGCCTTCCCTCGGCCACGCTGTCGTCGCTCGCCGGGCGCCGCGGCCCCGACCTCGTGAACCGATTCTTCGACGTCGCCCTGGTGCAGAAGACCCTCGCGTCGCTCCTGGTGGACGCCCTCTCGGTGGTCCTGCAAGCGCTGGTAGCGATGCTCCTGCTGGCCTTCTATCACCCGATCCTGCTGGCCTTCGACGTGGTGCTCATGGCGGCCATCGCCGCCATCGTCTTCGGCGTCGGCCGCAAGGGGCCGAAGACCTCCATCGAAGAGAGCAAGGCCAAGTACGAGACCGTGGCGTGGCTGGAGGAGGTGGCCGCGGCGGCCCGCACCTTCAAGAGCCCGGGCAGCGAGCAGTACGTGTTTCGACGGGCCGACAAGCTCGCGCGCAAGTACGTGCACGCCCGCAAGACGCACTTCGTCATCCTGCTTCGGCAGATCGCGCTGTCGCACGGCCTGCAGGCGGTGGCGGTGGCCGGCCTGCTCGGCCTCGGCGGCGCCCTCGTCATGCGCGGGCAGCTCTCGGTGGGCCAGCTGGTGGCCGCCGAGTTGGTGGTGAACGGCGTGGTCTCCGGTCTCACCAAGTTCGGCAAGCACCTGGAGAGCTACTACGATCTCGTGGCCTCGGTGGACAAGGTCGGCACCTTGGTCGACCTGCCCCAGGAGCGGACCTCGGGCATCACCCGCGAGACCTCGCCGGACGGCCCGGCGGAGCTCGTGCTTTCCGAGGTCACGTTGCAGCTGGACGGACGAGGCGCTCCGTTCGCGCCGCTCTCGCTCGCGATCCAGCCGGGGGCCGCTGCGGCGGTCTACGGACGAAACGGTAGCGGCAAGAGCGCGCTGGCAGACCTTCTCCACGGCGTACACCTGCCGAGCGCCGGTCGCGTCGTGGTGGACGGGCTCGACACGCACACGCTCTCGCTCCGCACGCTGCGGCGCGAGGTGGCGGTGGTGCGCGACCCTACGCTGTTCGACGGAACCATCCTCGACAACGTCGTGCTCGGACGACCGGAGGTGACGACCGAGCGTGCCCTCTCGGCGCTGGAGCGCGTGGGCCTCTTGGACGAGGTGGCGGCGTGGCCACTCGGCCTCGAAACCAAGGTCGGTGGCGCACGCCAGCCGCTCACCACGTCGCAGACCGCGCTCCTGGCGTTGGCCCGGGCGCTAGCCGGAGATCCGCGGCTCCTGGTGGTGGACGAGGTGATGGACGCGCTCGACGGCCCCACCGTGGAACGTCTTCTGGTGCGCCTGAAGGGTCCGCAGACGCTGCTGGTGCTCACCGCACACGAGCGGGTGGCCGGATGCTTCGCCCAGCGGGTGGTGCTCGAAGGCGTGGCTCCAGCCCGGCACGGCGCGCTCTCCGCCGCCGAGGTGGCGTCGTGACGGCGGCGGGGATGGAGCTCGCGCGCGAGACCATGGAGCTGGTGCGCCCCTCCAAGGCGAGCCGCGTGCTCTCGCGGCTGGTGTTCGCCTTCATGCTCACCGTGGCACTCCTGCTGGCCATCACGCCGTGGCAACAGAGCGCCGACGGCATGGGCCGGGTCGTGGCCTACGCGCCCGACGAGCGCAAGCAGAACCTGGAGGCGCCGGTGGAGGGCCGCATTCTGGTGTGGCACGTGCGCGAAGGCACGCTGGTGAAGAAGGGCGACAAGATCGTCGACCTCACCGACAACGATCCGGAGATCCTCAGCCGGCTGCGGACCGAGCGCGAGGCCCTGGAAGACCGCCTGGAGGCGGCTCGCGCCCGGCTCACCTCCCTCGACTCTCGCATCGATTCCTTGACCGACTCGCGCCGCAACGCCATCTCCGCCGCGGACTCGCGCATCACCATGGCGACGCAGCGGGTGCTAGCGGCCGGGCAAGCGCTGACGCTGGCCGACGCGAGCATGGAGACCGCGCGCCTCAACGTGGAGCGGCAACGCATCCTCGAGACCAAGGGGCTGGCATCCAAGCGGCAGGTGGAGCTGGCGGAGCTGGAAGAGACGCGTGCGCGCACCGAGGTGGAGCGCGCACGCGTATCGCTCGCCTCCGCGAAGAACGAGGAGCGCGCCATCGAGGCCGACCGCAGCAAGGTGTCGAACGACGCCAACGCCGGCATCAACGACGCCCGCGCCACGCGCGCTTCGGCAGAGTCGGAGATCGCCAATGCCAACGCCGAGATCGCCCGACTCGACGTGCGCCTGGCGCGGCAGTCGACGCTCTCCATCACCGCCCCGCGCGACGGCGTCATCTTCCGCATCGTGGCCAACGGTCACTCCGGGAACTTCGTCAAATCCGGTGACGTCCTGGCGGTGCTGGTACCCGACACCGCCGACCGCGCGGTGGAGGTCTCCATCGACGGCAACGACATGCCGCTGGTGCAAGAAGGCTCGGTGGTGCGGGTCGCCTTCGAGGGCTGGCCGGCAGTGCAGTTCAGCGGCTGGCCTTCGGTGGCCCTCGGTACCTTCGAAGGTCGCGTAGCCATCGTCGACGCGAGCGACGCGGGAGACGGCAAATTCCGCATCCTGGTGGTGCCGGCACCGGGCACGTCGTGGCCCGAGGGCAAGTACCTCCGGCAGGGTGTTCGCGCCCACGCCTGGGTCCAGCTCGGACGCGTGCGCCTGGGCTACGAGCTGTGGCGACAGTTCAACGGCTTCGCGCCATCGCTGCCGAAGCCGCCGGAGAAGGGAGGTGGCAAGTGATGGCTCTCCTCCGCCGCGTACTGTTGTGCGCCCTGTGCTGGTTGGCCTTCGCCGGCACCGCGCGAGCCCAGGAGCCCGCCGAACCGCTCTCGCACGAGGCGCTGCTGTCCACCGTGGAGCGGACCTTCCCGCTGCTCAAGGCCGCCGAGCTGGAGGAGGCCATCGCCGGCGCCGACGTCCTCTCGGCGGAGGGTGGGTTCGACCTCTCCTGGAAGACCCGCGCCACCCTCACGCCCATCGGCTACTACGACAACTATCGCGTGGAATCGACGCTGGAGAAGCCCACGGCGATCTGGGGCGCCACCGGCTTCGTGGGCTACCGGCTGGGGTCGGGCAAGTTCCCGGTGTACTACGGCAACCAAGAGACCCTCGACTATGGCGAGCTGCGGGCGGGCGTCTCGGTGCCGCTCTGGCGCAACGGCCCCATCGACCGACGGCGCTCGAGCCTGGAGAAGGCCGACCTCGGGCGCGGCGTGGCCAAGCTGGGGGTGGCACAGCAGCGCATCGACTACCGAAGGGCGGCGAGCATCCGCTACTGGGCGTGGGTGGCGGCCGGGCGAAGGCTGGTGGTGGCGGAGTCGCTCCTGAGCATCGCAGAGGGTCGTGACGACGGGCTCGCGGAGCGGGTGGCGCGCGGTGATCTGCCCAACATCGAGCGCATCGACAACCTGCGCGCGCTCGAGCAGCGCAGAGCGCAGCTGGCCATCGCGCGGCGCGGTCTCGAGCAAGCGAGCCTCGAGCTCTCGCTCTATCTCCGCGACCCGAAGGGCGCGCGCCAGGTGCCGGACAGGTCGAGGCTGCCCAAGGATTTTCCGGAGATCGCCGGCGATGCGTCGACCGGGCTCCCGGACGACTTCGCTGCGGCCCGGGCCAACCGCCCGGAGGTCCAGCGACTCGACCTCCTCACCAAGCAGAACGAGGTGGAGCTCCGCTACGCCAAGAACCAGATGGCGCTCGGCCTCGACCTTCAACTGGTGGGCTCGCAGGACTTCGGCCCCCAGAACCCCAAGCGTCCGGATCTGCACAAGCCCATCTTCGAAGCCTCGCTGCTCCTCGACGTGCCGCTCCAGACGCGCGCCATGCAGGGCCGCGCCGACGCGAGCGCGGCGACCATTCGTCGCCTGACGCTGCAGAAGAGCTTCTTCACCGATCGCATCGACACCGACGTACGCGACGCCCACTCGGCGCTCCGCGCGGCCAAGGACCGCCTGGATGCCACGCGTCGCGAGGTGACGCTCGCCAAGGACCTGGAAGAGAGCGAGCGCCTGCGCTTCCAGCAGGGCGACAGCCATTTGCTCATCGTGAACATCCGCGAGCAGCAGACCGCGGAGGCCCAGCTCCGCGAAGTGGATGCGGTCCTCGACTGGTACCGCGCCCAGGCGGACCTCCGTGCGGCGCGCGGGGACGCCGGCCGGTGAACGGCAGCTACTTGCGATGGACGCCGAAGGAGGCGAGCGCCTCTTCGCGGACCAGCACCAGCTTGGGCCACATGGCAATCAAGTGGTGGGCCGAGAACCCCGCGTAGGCGGCGGCACCTTCCATGGCCAGCGCCTCGCAGAACGCCGGATCCGGCGCGATGTTCTCGGCGAGCTTGTACTCGAGCTGGTCCGAGAGCCGCACCAGTGCCACCGAGAGGCCGACGATGCCGCCAGCCGCGTAGGCGCGGCCCGGTTGGTGGTGCCACGCCACCACCTGACTCAGCTCGGTCTGCAGCTTCCAGTGGGTGAGCACCTGCGCCCCGAGCACCGCGTGGTCGTAGCCGAGCAGCGCGCGCTCGTGGACGTGGCACTCGTCGGGCTTGGTGCGCGTCTCCGGAGCCAGCGTGGCGTAGTCGAGCTCCTTCACCTGCATGGTGAGGAGCTTTCCCACGTCGTGGATCAGTCCGGCGAGGAAGATGCCGTCCACACCCTTGGCGCCCCACTCGGTGCCGAACACGCGGGCGAGAGCCGCCACCGCCGCCGAGTGATTGCGAATGGCGTGCGCGAGTCCGCTGGCGTCGGCGAAGAGGCCCATGGTGGCCACCGCCGCGACGATCTCGCGCACGGTTCCCAGTCCCAGTCGAACGATTGCATCTTGCACCGATGCGATGGGCGTGGTGGGCCGGTACAACGCCGAGTTGGCGACCCGGAGCAGGCCGGCGGCGAGCGCCGTATCCTCGGCCACCACGCGAGCGATCTTCGCTGCCGGTGCCTCGGTGTCGGCCAGGAGCCCGAGCGCGCGCTGCGCCACCTCCGGGAACGGCTTGAGCCCAGCGGCCTTGGCGGCCGCGGCCGCCATGGATCGCGAGGCCTCGAGATCGGCGTGGCGAGGGTCTGCGTCACCGAACCAGAGCTCCATGCGAACCGCGTCGGCGATCTCCCGCACGTGAGCGGGCAGCGGCGGCGGCGCGGCGCGAGGCCGCGAGACGTTTACGGACGGCGGCGAGGGAACACTTTGGGCCATACGCCCGCTTAGAACGGTGCCGAGACCGAAACGTTGAGGCGAAACCCTCAGTTCACCGTCTTGGCGCAGCGGAATCCCGTCGTCGGGTACTCGGCGTCGCTGCTGGTGCTGGTGCGATATACGCCCTTCAGCGCGTCGACGTCGCTGACGTACGACCCGCCTTTGCGGATCCGCGAGTAGCTGTCGA
>JABFRG010001160.1 GCA_013141295.1 Polyangiaceae bacterium | reverse complement strand
AAATGAACCGCCTCTTCCTCTCCATCGCCCTCGCCGCCGTTCTCGTTCCCGTCGTTGCCTGCGGCAAGAAATCCGGCGGCTCCGCCTTCGAAAAGGGCGACCCGGGTGGCTGCGACTCCATCACCGACATCAGCATGTGCTCGGACCACAGCGCCGACACGGCAGGCACCGGCAAGGCGCTATGCACCGGCAAGTGGGTGGCCACCGGCTGCCCCAAGACCAACCTGGTGGGCTCCTGCTCGCGCAACAACGGCGGCATCATCGAGCGCTACTACTCCACCGGCGAGATGCCCAGCACCGCCGCCAAGGCCAAGAGCTCCTGCTCCGATACCGGCGGCACGTTCGTCCCCTGACTTTTGCTATGGTGCGGCGATGGCCGGCCCCGACCCCCTCCACGGCGTGACACTGGAGATGATCCTCGTCTATCTCGTGGAGCACCTCGGCTGGGAAGAGATGGGCCGGCGCATCGAGATCCGCTGCTTCAACTTCGACCCCAGCGTTGCCTCGAGCCTCAAGTTCCTCCGCCGCACCCCCTGGGCTCGCGCCAAGGTGGAAGCCCTCTACGTGCAGCTGGTGTCGTAGCCATCATCGCGCGGCCTCGGCGCGGCGGCGGGCTTCTTTCACCGAGAGGTCGACCCAGGTGTCGCGCGTCTCGAAGGTGTACGGCGCCTCCCAATCGAGGTGCACCGGAGCGCCCTCCAGCGGCGTGCCGTTGCGCGGATAGCCCTCCCACGAGAGCGCGATGCGAAAGCGCCCGAGGTCGCGACCATCGGGGCCCACCAGCGGATACGCGTGGCGGATGGAGGTGAATCCGTGGGCCGGCTGCAGGCCGACCACCGGGCCCATGTGGAACGTCGTCCAGTCTGCCACGATGGCGTCGCAGCTCGAGGTGCACTCGGGGCCGGTGACGATGGCGATGCGGGCCTTGGTGACGCGCTCCTCGGGGCGTGGTCCTCGCGCTTCGCAGGTGCCGTCGGTTCGCACCTTGCCGCCCTCGGTGCACAGGAACGGCCAGCTCACCTCGGCTTGCTTGTCGGCCACCGCCCGCGCGTAGCGGGCCATGAGCGTCTTGTCGCCGTACAGGAACTGACGCGTGTCGTCCTCGGAGAAGTCCGCCGACACCTTCACGTGCACCGTTTGGTGGTCCCACGGTCGATCGGCGAACCAGCTCAGGAACACGAAGGGGTTGTTGCCGCCGTGGTTCTCGTGGACATCGAGCACCACCGCGCCGGCGCCGCGGAGCTCGCGTGCGAGCAGCACGTGGTCGGCGCGGGCGGCGCGCAGCGCATCTTCGTCCTCGCCCTGGTGGTCGTAGAGAAACGAAACGAAGCGGACCAGGCGCGTGTCTTCCTTGCCGGTGCCGGGCTTGGGTCGGTAGACGCACAGGTTGGTGCCCACCGCGGTGAGCTCGAAGTCGTTGTAGAGTGCACTTTTGTCGGCACGGCAACCGATGCTCTTCATGGGCGGCGCGTCGTCGAAGCCGCGCTCGCTGGTGTCTTCCCATTTTCGCGGGTGCACGAAGGTGAGGGGCCGGTCCCAGGTACGATCGCCCCGCCGGAGCCGCAGCGTGCGCGCGTCGCCGCTCTTCAGCTGGGTCCACGGAACCCGCGCGGAGACGATGGCGTTCACCTGCTCCTGGCGCTGGACCGTGGCGTTCTGCGAGCTCGACTCCCAGGGGTGCGCGTCGAGCCACGCTGCGAGCGGGACGCCGTCCACCGCCACCACGTCGTCGCCGGCCCGGACGCCGGTCTCGCCGGCCCCGAGCTCCGCATCCAGCACCTCGGCGACCCGAGCGCGCCGCCCGCCGCCGTCCTCGGCGAAGAGCCGGAGCCCCAGGCCCAGGCGCGTGGAGCGAAGGTCGCTCGGCGGCGACAAGTAGCAGTGGCGGTCTCCCAGCGCGTTCTGTACATGGCTCAAGGCGACCAGCGCCGCTTCGCGGGTCGTCGCGGCCTCGAGCTCTCTCCGGAGGTCGCCGCGCGCGGCGTCCCAGCGGGCGCGCTGGCCAGTGGCGAACGCGTGGTGGGCCTCGACGTTGCGGGCGAGGGTGTCGAACACGCCGGCGTAGGAGACCGTGGCGGTGCCGCCTCCGGTGCCGGCCGGGGGACGGAGAGGGGCAGGGGTAGCCGGACCGCAGGTCGACGCCGAAACGAGCGCCGGCGACGGTGCGTGGGCGTTGCCCGCCGAGCCGGCGCAGGCACCCAAGGAGAGGACCGGGAACGACAGGCACGCGATGTGCGCGATGCGCGCGGTGCGCCAGGGGGTGTGCATGGACGGATCCTTCGCACGCGGGCGTCCCGGCCGTGTCTACGCCATGTCACGGTTTCTTAACGGCAATCCATTGGTGCCCATGCGTTTTCCGGAGTACACCGCCCATAGCTATGAAATCTCGCGAAAGCGCCCCGGAGACGTCGCGCATCCTCGACGATCTCCGGCGCATCGTTCGGGTGCTCCGGGAATCGTCGCGTACCGCCGAGCGCGAGCTGGGGGTGAGCGGCGCGCAGCTCTTCGCGCTCAAGGTCGTCGCCCAGGCGCCGTCGCTCTCGCTGGGTGAGGTCGCGCTCCGCACGCGAACCCACCAGAGCACCGTTTCGGTGGTGGTCAAGCGCCTGGTGGCCGCGGGCCTCGTGCGCAAGGTGGTGGCCGACGACGACGCGCGACGCGCGGCGCTGCAGGTCACCGAGCGCGGGCGTGCGCTGCTTCGGAGGGCGCCGGAGGCCGGTCAAGAGCGGCTCCTCGCGGGCCTGGAGCGGCTCCCCAAAGCGCGCCGGACTGCGCTGGCGGCGCACCTGGGCGAGCTCGCCATCGCCATGGGGCTCGAGGGCGAGCCCGCGCCGATGTTCTTCGAGGACGCTCCACGCCGGAGGTCTCCCCGTGCCTGAGCGACCCCGCGTGCTCGAGCTGGTGCGCCGCCACGGATGGAACGCCACGGCGTTCCAGACGCTGGAGAGCGGGTACTCGTACTTCTTCCCCGGCGACGACGCCTGCGTCGCCTACGTCGACACCGGCCGGGCCTGGGTGGCGGCCGGCGCTCCCTTGGCCGCTCCCGAGCGACTGGTCGAGAGCGTGGGGGCCTTCACCGCTGCGGCCCGGGAGCGGGGTCGTCGGTGCGCCTTCTTCGGCATCGAGGAGCGCATGAAGGTGGCCGCGTCGGGAGAGCTCTCGAGCATGCCCATCGGCGAGCAACCGGTGTGGAACCCGCAGGAGTGGGACGACGTCCTGAGCCGGCGCCGGAGCCTCCGGGAGCAGCTGCGACGCGGGCGGGCCAAGGGCGTTCGCATCCGCAAGGTCACCGCCGCCGAGCTCTCCGGAGGCCCCACCCAGCGGGCCATCGGCGCAGCTTCCCGGCAGTGGCTGGCTTCCCGGCGGATGGCGCCGCTGCAATTCCTGGTGAAGGTGGAGCCCTTCGCCTTTCCCGCCGAGCGCGCCTGCTTCGTGGCCGAGCAGGCGGGGCGGCTGGTGGGGTTCGCCGGTGTGGTCCCGGTACCCGCCCGCGAAGGATGGTTTCTCGAAGACCTGGTGCGCGTGCCGGACGCACCGCAGGGCACCTCGGAGCTGCTCGTCGATGCGTTCATGCACTGGTCGGGTGCGCTCGGATGTCGCTGGGTCACGCTGGGGCTCGCGCCGCTCGCCGGTCCGGTCCCCGGCGCGCTCCGCTTCGCGCGCCGCTTGAGCACGAGCCTCTACGACTTCGAGGGACTGCGCGCCTTCAAGGCCAAGCTCGAGCCGTCCGGCTGGCAGACCATCTATCTCGGCTACCCGGTCACCCAAAGCGCAGCGCTCTCGTTGGTGGACGGCCTCGCCGCCTTCACCGACGGCGGGTTCTTGCGCTTCGGCGCCCGATCGCTCTTCGGTCTCGACCCTTAGGGGCAGACGGCGCCGAGACGCGCGGTCTTGGGCGCCAGATCGTCGTAGGAACGAATGCGCCAGTCGCCCCGGCGAAGGCCGCCCGCGGTGAGCAGCGGTACGTCGAGGACCGTGCTGCAAGACCGCGACTGCGTATCCAGGTTCTCGAAGTAGAAGCGGTAGGGAACGCCGAACTGCTTGTAGGTTGCAACATCGCTGGGGCGGTTCCCGAAGCCGAAGACCACCTTGAACCCCTTGGCCACCAGCGACTGGATCTCGGCCTTCTTGAAGGCCTCGGCGGCGGAGTTGAAGGCGCCGGTGAGGCCCAGCGTGGTGTGCACGACGCCATTCGGGAGGTTGCCCCGACCGTCGCGCCGCGCGCTCTCCTTCAAGAACGCGTGGGTGTGGGGCACGAGCCACTCCGGTCGCGCCGTCAGGTACATCGGACGGTACCCCAGCGAGACGAGCTTGGCGTAGGCCGTGGGCGCGCCCTGGTGCACGTTGGGCTGCCCCTTCTCTCCGGTGAAGAAGCCACGCCACAAGGCCGGGAAGTCCGACTCCTCGTCGCACGCGAGCTGAACGTCCTGGGGCTTTCGCTCGGTGAGCGTGCCGTCGACGTCGCTGACGAAGATGGGCGTCCCGCGCGGGAGCACTTCGATGATCTGGTCGGCGTAGGTGTGGTCGCCGGCGACGATCATGCGTACCCGGTGCTGGCCGATGCCGAGCCGCTGGGCCGCAGGGATCTCCGCGAACACGCGGCCGCCGGAGTCTTCCACGCCCTCCACCGTGGGGTGCTCGTGCTCCTCGCTGGTGAGCACCGGCGCGCCGAAGGCGATCTTCTCCCAGGCGCCGGCGCAGCCTCGCTGCACGAACACCTCGACCGCCTCGCCCTTGAGGTCCTTGTCGGTCGGCCCGTAGGCGAACTTGCCGAGCACCCACTGGGCCTCGCCAACCGCGTAAAACGCGTCGCGGCCTCGATGGTGCGCGGTCTCGGCGGCGATGAGGGAGCTCGTGGTGTGCTCGAAGCGCGCGTCCGGAAGGTTCGGGCTCGCCGGAGGCTCGGCTCCGCACTGCGCCGCCTGCGCTGCCACCGCACGGAGCGCCGCCACCGTGGCGGGGGTCGTCGCGGGGCAGGCGGTGACGTCCGCGCTCTCTTCCTCGCCGTCGGCGCTCGCCGCGCAACCCACGGGAAAGCTCAGCAGTATCACCAGCGAAAGCGAGGAGCGAAGACGCATGCGGCGACTCGTAGCAGGGAACGTGCCGGCAAGGGAATGCCACCAATCCGCATGGAACTTGCCGCTCCGGCGCCGCCCGGTGGATCCGCCGGCACTTCCGCGATCCAGGCAAGGGCCCGCGGCCCATTTCGGCACTCCGCCATCTGGCGGATGTCCGAGCGGGCGTCGATAAGCGTGCATGATGCACGATTGACGATCGTCGCTCGCTCCGCCATCTGGCGGATGGTGCTCCGGCGCCCACGGGCTACCAAGGAAGAGGTCCGGATGCACGGCTGACTCATCCTTCGCCCCGCCGAGAGTGCACATGCAAGCAAGCTCCTTCACCCCCTCTTCGCCCCGCGTCTCTGCTCTTCTGTCCGCGCTGGCGCTTCGCGAGGTCGAGCGTCGCGCGGCCGTCGCTCCGGCGGCGCGAGCCTCGTTGGCGCAGGCGCCGCAGACGGTTCCGCTGCCGCCGGTGGAGCGCGTGCTGGGGTACCTGCGGCTGAACCTGGCCACCGCGTCGGTGAGCGGAGCGGCCCGGGCCATCCACGTGTCGCGTCGCTCTTTGCAGCGGCTCCTCCACGCCGAGCACACCAGCTTTCGCGAGCTGGTGGTCCGGGCGCGCGTCGAGTGCGCCAAGGCGCTGCTCCTCACCGATCGTCCGATGGGCAGCATCTCGGTGGCGGTGGGGCTGCGCAAGCCCGAGCAGTTTCGGCGACAGTTTCGCGACGCGGTCGGCATGGGCCCCAAGGAGTGGCGTCGCGCTCACGCGGGATCGCGGGCCGTCGCCGCACTTCCGCGCGCCAGCTGAGCGTGGCTCTACCTGCGCTCGCGGAGCAGGCGATCGTAGAGCGCCAGCGTCTGCGCCAGCACGGTCTCCTGGGAAAACTCGGCGAGGACCATCTCGCGGCCACGGGCTCCGAGGCGGGCTCGTAGCGAAGGGTCGGTGACGATGCGCTCGAGCGCCGCGGTGAGGGCGCTCGCGTCGCGGGGGGGCACGGTGAGCGCGTTCTCGCCATTGCGTGCAATTTCCCTGCATCCTGGCACGTCGGTGGCAACGAGCGGTCTCCCGCTCGACGCCGCTTCGAGGAGCGCCTTGGGCAGCCCCTCGCCATAGGAAGGCAGGCACACGGCGTGCGCTTCGCGAATGACCGTGGCCATGTCGTCGCGCCAGCCGAAGCTCTCCACCACGCCTTCTGCGACCCAGCCGGCCACCTCGTCGGCGGTGACCGAAGCGGGATTGCCGTAGTCGCCTTCGCCCACCAGCGCGAATCGCGCCTGCACGCCCTTCGCCTTCAACCGTCGCGCGGCCTCCACGAACTCGAGCACGCCCTTGTCGCGCAGGAGGCGCGCCGGCAAGACCACCAACGGCGGCCCTTCCGGCTCCGGGGTCGGCGCGAAAGCACGGGTGTCGACGCCGGCGCCACGAATGAGCTGGATGCGGTCGCGGCGCATGACCCGCCACTTCACCCAGGTCTCCACGTCGTCGGGGTTCTGCAGGATGGTGCAGGAGCCCGGTCGGTTGAGCAGCATGCGGTACGAGAGCTTCACGCCCGGGCGGATCATCCGCGAGAGGAGCTCCTTGTTCAGGAACACGTAGCCCATGCCGGGCATGGCGTTCACCACCGCGCGCACGCCCGCCGCCTTGGCTGCCATCGACCCGTAGATGATGGGCTTGATGGCCACGTGATGGGTGAGATCCGGCCGCTCGTTCCGGTACAGCTTCACCAGCCGCGCCACGGTGCCCAGGTCCTGGAGCGGATTGCGGCCCTGACGGTTCATGGCGATGGGCAGGTAGCGGAGCCCCGCCGCCTCGAAGTGCTTGGTGTACTCGCCCTCCGGCGTCACCACCGTGACCTCGTGCCCGGCCTTCTGGATCCCCACCGCCAGCGACATGCGGTGGCACCAGAAATACCAATCGTTCGCCACCAAAAAGAGCACGCGCGCCATGGCGCCCGTTCATAGCATTTTCTCTCGGGACCGTAGGCCCACGCGGGTTTTGCGCGTCTTTGCCCAGTTCTGATACGATGCGTCAGGATGTCGAACCGGGTCTTCTTTCCGCAGCTGGCGCTGGACACGTGGATGGTCGACGGCAAGGTCGACATGGTCCAGGACGAGCTCACGATATTGGCCGAAGGACGCCGCTACCGGCTGGAAGAGTCGGTGCGCGTGGTGGCCGAGGTGACCGGAGCCGAGTGTCTGCGGGGGCTGGTGGGCAAGGTGAAGTCCCGCGCGGCCTTGCAAGAGTTGGGGGCCGAGCTCATGGAGCAATCGATGATCCTCGGCGAGAACGCCTACGACGTGGTGCCCGGGTGGACCGGCGCACCGATCGGCGCCTTCGAAGAGCACATCAGCTCCCAGGCGCGCATCGCCGCCCGCGCCAGCCGCACGAACGAAGCCGACCCGGCCACCGACGAGGCGCTGCTGGCCCAGTTCCTCCTCGAGAACATGTAGGCGCCATGAGCTCCTTCTGGGTCGACGCACTCTTCCTCGCCACCGCGGCCCTGTACCTCGGCGCGTCGATCCTGTTCATCCTGTTCCTCATGGGGCGGCAGCACGCGAGCGATCCGAGCGCGCCGGAGAACGAGGTGCGCCCGCTGGCGCCGCGGCTCATGGCGCTGGCTGCGGTGCTCCACGGCGTCCACATCGTGGTGTTCTCGCTGGCGCTCCACATCTGCCCGGTGGAGGGCATCCACTTCCCGCTCTCGGTGGTGGCGATGCTCATGGGCCTCGCCTACATCGCCATGCGACGCCGCTATCGCATCGACGCGGTGGGGGCGTTCGTCGCGCCGCTGGCGCTGGCCACGCTCCTGGCTTCGCGCTTCGTGGGGGGCGGCGCACTGGCGCCTTCGACCCGCATGAAGAGCGCGGTGCTTCCGTTCCACGTCACCATGAACCTCCTCGGGGTCGCGCTGTTCTCGCTCGCGTCGGCCTCGGCCATTCTGTACCTGGTGCAGGAGCGCCGCCTGAAGCAGAAGCGCCTGCACGGCGTGTTTCAACGCCTGCCCCCGCTCGACGCCCTCGACCGCGCGGAGCACCGCTTCTTGCTCGCGGGCTTTCCGCTGCTCACCCTGGGCATCCTCTCGGGCACGCTGTGGGCGGTTCGACTCGACGCCGACACGGTGGCCGATCTGGTCCGGGCCGGCTTCGGCTACGGCACCTGGATCCTCTTCGCCGGCGTGCTCCTCCTCCGGGCCGCGCTCGGGTGGCGCGGTCGCCGCGCGGCCTACGGAACACTGGCCGGCTTCGGCTTCGCCATGGTGGTGCTGCTCCTCTATCTCCTGCGCGGTAACACCGGGACCGTCTCGTGATCCTCGTCGTCGGCATCTCCCACAAAACGGCCCCGCTGGAAGTGCGCGAGAAGTTCTCGGCCAACGCCGACGTCTTGCCCGCCGTCCTCTCGCGGCTGGCGGCGCGCCCGGAGCTCTCGGAGGTCATGTTCGTCTCCACCTGCAACCGCGTCGAGGTGGTGGCGCGCTCGCGAACGCCGGGCGAAGAGGCCGGCCTCCTGGCGGTGAACGCCGCCCGCGAGGTGCTTCGGGAGCACGCCGGAGACGCCCGCGACTTCGACGCCTACCTGTACGACCGCACCGGCGAAGAGGCGGTGCGGCACGTGTTCCGGGTGGCCGCCAGCCTCGACTCCATGGTGCTGGGGGAGCCGCAGATTCTCGGGCAGGTGAAGGAAGCCTACGAAGCCGCCATGGGCGCCGGCACCCTGCGCGGACCGCTCGGGCGATGCGTGCATCGTGCATTCACCGTGGCCAAGCGGGTTCGCACCGAGACGCAGATCGGCGCCGGCACCGTGAGCATCAGCAGCGTCGCGGTGGACCTGGCCCGGCGCATCTTCGGCGGGCTCGACCAGAGCACCGTGCTCCTGGTGGGCGCCGGCGAGATGGCCGAAGCGGCCGCCAAGGCGTTGGGCAAGGGCGCCAAGAGCATGCGCGTGGTGAACCGCAGCGTGGAGCGCGCCGCCGAGCTCGCCGCCCACTTCGGTGCATCGGCCGCACCGCTCGATGCCCTGGAAGAGGAGCTGGTGCACGCCGACGTGGTGGTCACCAGCACCGGAAGCCCGCACTTCATCGTCACGAAAGACCTGGTCAAGCGCGTCATGCGCGCGCGCCGAGGCCGCACGCTCTTCTTCATCGACATCGCGGTGCCGCGCAACGTCGACCCGCGCATCGACGGGGTCGACAATGTGTTCCTCTTCAACGTCGACGATCTCGAAAAGGAAGTGGCCGAGGGGCAGAAGGCGCGCCACGGCGAGCTGGCCCGGGCCGAGACCATCGTCGACGAGGAGCTGAAGGGGTTTCTCGCCTGGGTTCGCGGGCTGAAGGTGCAGCCTCTGGTGGTGGGGCTTCGCGCCAAGACCCGCGGCGTGCTGGTGGCGGAGCTCGAGCGCACCCTGGGCGGGCGCCTCAAGCACCTGCCGGAAGCGGATCGCGCGGCGCTGCTCCAGATGATGGAAAGTGCGACCAACAAGCTCCTCCACACGCCGCTTTCTCGGCTCAAGGAAGCGGCGGCGAGTGACGACGACGAACAGCTGGCGCAGGCGCTGGCCACCGCCTTCGACATCGTCCCCCGTGAAGAAGAGGTCGACAGCGCGCCCAGCGGTGCAAGCGAGATCGCCGAGGTGTCGGTGGGCGCGGAAGCCGAGCGGGTGACCCATTGACGAGGCGTTTCCTCGGCCGCAGCCTGGCCCTCACCGGTATCTGCCTGGCCTTCGCCGCCTCCGCCTGCAAGAAGAGCGTGCCGGTGGACCCGGGGCCGCCACCCAAGCCGCCCAGTATCAAAGGCTTCCGTGTAGACTGCAAGGGTAAGACGCAGCGGATCAGCCCGCTCATCTACGGGGTGGGCTTCGACATCACTGGCTACTCCGACTGGAAAGAGCCCCGTCAGTGGGACATGCGGCCCACCGCCCGCCGCCTGGGCGGCAACGCCGCCTCGCGCTACAACTGGGACCTCGGCACCGCCTTCAACCACGGCCTCGACTGGCACTTCGAGAACAACGGCGATGCCTCGGCGAAGGAACCGTTCTACGTCTCGTTCCTGCGCGGCAACGCCGAGCACCACGCCGCTTCCGCGCTGCAGATCCCGCTCCTCGGCTGGGTGGCGAAGGACGTGACCAGCGCGTCGTTCCCGATTACCCAGTTTCCCGGGCAAAAGACCATCGACGAGAAGCGCAGCGCCGGCACCGGCGTGATGATCTCCGGCCGCGAGATTGCCCCGCCGCCGCCCACGCAAACCTCCATCGCCGCCACCCCCGGCATGGTGGCCACGTGGATCACCAAGAGCCGCGCCGAGGCCGCCAAGGCCGGCGAGGTGCCGCCGCGCATCTACATGCTCGACAACGAGTCGGGCCTCTGGAACAGCACCCATCGCGACGTGCATCCGGAGCCGGCCACCTACGACGAGCTCCTCGACCGAACCGTTCGCTACGCGAGCGCGGTCCGGGGCGCCGACAAGGACGGGCTCATCGCCGGCCCCAACTCCTTCGGCTGGAGCGAGCTTCTGTATTCTGCACGCGACGTGGCGATGGGCATCGGGAAGAAGCCCGACCGTCTGGCCCACGGCGACGTGCCGCTGCTCCCCTGGTACCTGAAGAAGCTCAAGGAGCACGAGGACAAGACCACCGTGCGGCTGCTCGACATCGTCGACGTGCACTTCTACCCGCAGGGCGAAGGCATGGGCGTCGGTGTGAAGGGCGACATCGACAACGACGCCGCGGCGCGGCGCATTCGCTCCACACGCGCGCTGTGGGACCCGAGCTACGTCGACGAGTCGTGGATTCACGAGCCCGTGCGCCTCCTTCCGCGGCTGCACGAGTGGGTAGACCAGAACTACCCTGGGCGTCGCATCGAGATCGGCGAGTGGAACTTCGGCGCCGAGCGGCACATGTCCTCCGGGCTCGCCACCGCCGAGGCGCTCGGACGCTTCGCGCAAGGCGAGGTGTTCTCGGCGTTCTATTGGCCCTACCCGGCGCTCGACAGCGCTGCGTACTGGGCCTTCCGCGCCTTTCGCAACTTCGACGGCAAGGGCGGGGCGTTCCAGGACACGCTGGTTCCCTCCGAAGCCGAAGAGGGGACGTCGCTGTGGGTTTCGCGCGACGAGAGCGGCAAGCACCTGGTGCTGGTGGCGCTCAACTTCGACCCCAAGAAGGAGGTGAGCGCGCCCATCGATATCGGCTCCTGCGGCGAGATCGACAAGGAGACGCGCTACGTCTACGCCGGCACCGGCGGCCTGGCCGAGAAGCCCGACAACGCCACCGGCCACGTCATCGCCGGCGCCCTCCCGCCGTACTCCATCAGCGTCTACGACGTCAGGCTCAAGTAGCGGCGCGCGGCGAAGCGACCTGCGGCAGCTTCTCCTTCAGGCGCGCGATGAGCTTCTGAAAGTCGAAGCGCTCCGGACGGCCGCCCTCCGGGAGGCACGCGATGTCGTTGGCGGCGGTGGCGGCGCGGGTGCGGAGCGCCTTGTCGAGGCCCAGCTTGTCGCCGAGCTTGCCGAGGCTCTCGTGCTCGTCGCTGGAGACCACACCGTCGACCGAAGCGAGCCACGAGGCGAGGGCGTAGGTGACAACCTGGTCCCAGGTGCTGAGGCCCGAGACGTCGACCGCGTCGAGCGCGATCTTGTTCTGGGTGGCCTTCTCGACCTCCGCCAGATCGGCGCCGGTCACGCCGGCTTCCTTGGCCGCACGCAAGAGGCCAGTGGCCTCCGGCTTCTGGAGGGAACCGTCGACCCAGCCGATGGCCGCGAGCGCGAGAAACGACGCTTTGGAGAGATTCATGCGTACCGTTGTATCAAGCGTCGGCGCCCGATGGCCATGCCGATTCACGCACCCGTCGCCAGGCTGCCGGCACCGCCCTTTCGAGCCAGATCCTGTGCACCTGGGCTGCCTCCTCCGCGAGGCCCGCGGCGGCCAGCGTGAAATGGCAGTCGTCCACCAGCGTGTCCTGGTTGCTCAGGCGATCGGTGTGGCCCAGCTCGTCCAGGAATCGCACCGAGAGCTCGAGGCCCCGACGGCGACGGAGCGCGTTCTCGCTGACGGCCGCGTGGTCGAGCGCGTGACGGTACGCGAGCGCCTCCGGGGTCAGCACCATCGCGTCCGCCGCTGCGTCGATGGCGGCCAGCGCGAGCCCCGACTCTCCGGCGCCGAGGAGCAGCGGCAAGGTATGCGCAGCCATCACCCGGGCGATCTCGCCGAAGGCCACGGTGCCCGGAAACACGTGGGGCGCCGGCCACGGGTGCACGCGCTCCCACTCGAGCCGTACATCCACCCCGCGCGCGATCGCCAGGTCGGCCCGCGTGTCCGCGAGGATCACCTCCGGCGCGCCGGCCGTCTCCAGCGACGCGAGGCGCCGCGCGAGGTCGTCTGCGGGATGCACCAACGTGGCGGTGCCGTCGGTCACCAGAAGCCCCTCTCGGGGGAGGTCGGGTCGCGCTTCCCGCGCGCGGGCTGCCAGGCCGTCTTCGAGCGGCCACGCGAAGGCGCCGAAGCCCGCGTGCGCCGCCTCCACGTGGGCGCGGTCG
>JABFRG010000946.1 GCA_013141295.1 Polyangiaceae bacterium | reverse complement strand
TGCGCGCCGCCTTCGAGGCCCAGGGGCTGCCCAAGGAAGACATCGTGACCCGCAGCGTGGCGCCCGACTCCATGCCCCGCACGCTGCCGCTCGGCGACATCGGTGTATCCTTCATCCGTCCCTGCTTCTCCAAGACCGGCAGCAGTCCCACCAAGGTGGCAGAGTACCTCTCCGCGGGCATGCCGGCGGTGCTCAACGGCGACATCGGCGATCAGGCGGAGCTCGCCAGCGAGGCCTCGGCCTGCGTGGTGCTTTCGTCGTTCGACGACGCGGCGCTGGGCTCTGCCGCCGAGCGGGCGCTCGCGCTCGCAAAGGCGCCGTTCGAGGCGCGAAAGGTGGCGGCCCGGGCCGCCGCCGAGAACCATTTCAGCCTCGCGAAGATCGGGGTTCCGCGCTACGAAGCGCTCTATCGTGCGCTCACTCGGGAGAATTGAATGAGTTCCTTCTGGCTCGATCGTCCGACCTTCGTCACCGGGGGCACCGGCCTCGTCGGGAGCTGGCTCGTGCGGCGTCTGGTGAGCCTCGGCGCCGACGTCGTGTGCCTGGTGCGCGACTGGGTTCCTCGCAGCGAGCTCGTGACCGGCACCACCGCCACCCCCGATGGGGGCGACGCGCGGCTCCTCGAGCGGGTGCGCGTGGTGCGCGGCGACGTGTGCGATCAGGCGACGCTCGAGCGCGTGCTCGGTGAGTACGAGGTCGACACGGTGATTCACCTGGCGGCGCAGACCATCGTCGGCATCGCCAACCGCAACCCGGTGAGCACCTTCGAGGCGAACATCCAGGGCACCTGGGCGCTCCTCGAGGCCTGCCGGCGCAGCCCCAAGGTGAAGCAGATCGTGGTGGCCTCGTCCGACAAGGCCTACGGCGACTGCGAGACCTTGCCCTACGACGAGAGCACCCCGCTCCAGGGCACGCACCCCTACGACGTCTCGAAGTCGTGCGCCGACCTCATCTCCACCAGCTACGCCAAGAGCTTCGGCCTGCCGGTGGTCATCACCCGCTGCGGCAACTTCTTCGGCGGCGGCGACCTCAACTGGAACCGCATCGTCCCCGGCACCATCCGCAGCATCGTGCGCGGTGAGCGGCCGATCATCCGCTCCGACGGCAAGTTCGTGCGCGACTACTTCTACGTGGAAGACGGCGCGGCCGCCTACACGCTGCTCGCCGAAGAGCTGGCCAAGAACCCCGCGCTCCGTGGCGAGGCCTTCAACTTCTCCAACGAGATCCAGCTCACCGTGACCGACGTGGTGTCGCGCATCGCGAAGATCATGAAGTCGAACCTGGAGCCCGACATCCGCAACGAGGCGTCCAACGAGATTCGCCTCCAGTACCTTTCGGCGGCCAAGGCCCGGAAGATGTTCGACTGGAAGCCGCTGTTCTCCACCGACGAGGCGCTGGCCAAGACCGTGGAGTGGTACACGAACTACCTGGGAGCCGGGAAATGAGCGCCATCACCGCCTGCCGCGCCTGCGGCAAAGAAGGCTTCTTGCCGGTGCTCGATCTGGGCAAGACCCCGCTCGCCAACGCGCTGCTCACCAAGGAAGAGCTGGCGACGCCGGAGAAGGAAGAGACCTTTCCGCTCGATCTGGTCTTCTGCCCGCACTGCTCGCTCTTGCAGATCACCGAGACGGTGCCGCCGGAGACGCTGTTCCGGAATTACCTGTATTTTTCATCCTTCTCCGACACCATGGTGAAGCACGCCGAGGCCATCGCCGATCGGCTGGTGCAGAGCGAGAAGCTGGGGCCGGGCAGCCTGGCCTGCGAGATCGCCTCCAACGACGGCTACCTGCTGCAGCACTACAAGAAGCGCGGCGTACCGGTGCTGGGCATCGAGCCGGCGGAGAACGTGGCCAAGGTGGCCATCGAAGAGCGCGGCGTCGACACCCTGGCGGAGTTCTTCGGTAAGGAAGTGGGCGAGCGGTTGGCCCGCGAGGGCAAGAAGGCCGACGTCATCCATGCCAACAACGTGCTGGCGCACGTGGCCGATCTCAACGGCGTCATCGCCGGCTTCGCGGCCTGGCTCAAGGACACCGGCGTGGCGGTCATCGAAGCGCCCTACGCCAAGCCCTTCATCGACCACGTGGAGTTCGACACGATCTACCACGAGCACCTTTGCTACTTCTCGCTCACGGCCATCGACCGGCTCGCGGCGCGCCACGGCCTGGTGGTGCGCGACGTCGAGGAGCTGCCCATCCACGGCGGCTCGCTCCGGTACTTCCTCGCCAAGGCCAGCCACTTCCAGCGGGGCCCGCGCGTCGTCGCCATGCTCGAGGCCGAGGCCCAGTGGGGCGTCCTCGACATCGCCTTCTACAAGAGCTTCGCCGATCGCGTGGAGGCCTTGAAGAAGAGCCTCTCCGCCAAGCTCGCCGAGCTCAAGGCGCAGGGCAAGACCATCGCCGCCTACGGCGCCGCGGCCAAGGGCTCGACGCTGGTGAACTACTTCGGCATCGGCACCAGCGTCCTCGACTTCGTGGTCGACCGCAGCACCTACAAGCAGGGGCGCTACCTCCCCGGCGTGCACGTGCCCATCCTGGCGCCGGAGGAGCTGGCCCAGCGCAAGCCCGACTACTGCTTGCTCCTCACCTGGAACTTCAAGGACGAGATCCTCGCCCAGCAGAAGGCCTACCGAGACGCCGGCGGCAAGTTCATCGTGCCCATCCCCGAGGTCCAGATCGTATGAAACCGGACGGCGTTTTCCTCCTCCGCGGCGACCGCATGATCGACGGCGTGCAGGTGCTCCCGCTTCGGCGCATCGCCGACGAGCGCGGCACCATCTTCCACATGATGCGGAAGACCGACGCGCACTTTCAGGAGTTCGGCGAGATCTACTTCTCGTCAGTGTACGAGGGCGCCATCAAGGGCTGGCACAAGCACGCCGAGATGACCCTCAACTACGCCTGCATCTCCGGGCGCGTGAAGTGCGCGCTCTTCGACGACCGCGAGGGCTCGGCCACCAAGGGGAACCTCATGGAGGTGTACCTGGGTCCCGATAGCTACCACATGCTGATCATCCCGCCTTTCGTGTGGAACGGCTTCAAGGGGCTCACCGACGCCATCGTCGCCAACTGCTGCACCCACGCCCACGACCCCAAGCGCAGCCAGCGGCTCGACCCGGACTCGCCGGAGATCGGCTACGACTGGGCCCGCAGGAACCACTGAGGGGCGGCATGCGCGCTCTCGTCACCGGCGCCACCGGCTTCATCGGATCCTTCGCGGTCCGCGAGCTCCTGCGCGATGGTTGCGAAGTACACGCATTCGTGGAGCACGGGCAACCGCTGGGGCGCATCGACGATCTGGCGGCGAAGATCACCGTGCACCGGGGCAGCCTGCTCGACGCTGCAGCCGTGACCCACGCGGCTGCGCAGGCCAAGCCCGAGGTGTGCCTGCACCTCGCCTGGTACGCGGTGCCGGGAAAGTACCTGCACGCGGAAGAGAACGTGGCCTTGGTGGGCGCCAGCGTCGACCTGGCGCGGGCGGTGGCCGCCGCCGGTTGTCGCCGTTTCGTGGGAGCCGGCACCTGCATCGAGTACGACACGAGCCTGGGGCTCCTCTCCGAAGAGCGCACGCCCATCGCCCCGCGCACCCTCTACGGCGTGTGCAAGAACGCCCTCCACGGCATGCTCACCGAGCTCGGACCGCGGCTCGGCCTCGATGTGGCCTGGCTGCGGTTCTTCTTTCTCTACGGTCCCACCGAGGCGCCCGGGCGCCTGGTATCCGAGGTGCTGGGCAAGCTCCTACGGGGCGAAGAAGCGCCGGTGACCCCCGGCGAGCAGGTGCGCGATTTCATGCATGTTGCAGATGTCGCCCGGGCGGTGGCCACGGTGCTGCGCTCCAAGGCGGTGGGGCCGGTGAACATCGGCTCCGGGGAGCCGGTCACCGTGCGTCAGGTGGTTCACGCCATGGGCGAGGCCACCGGTCGCCCGGAGCTGGTGCGCTACGGAGCACTCCCGTCGCGGCCCGGCGATCCGGCGTTCATTTGCGCCGATGCCACGCGCCTTCGGGGCCTGGGGTTCGTGCCCGCTTTCGATCTTCGGTCGGGCCTGGCCGACACCGTGCGGTCCCTGAGGGAGGCGTCGTGACGCTCGCAACCATCTGCATTCCCACCATCGGGCGCATGGACTACCTGCCGGCCGTTCGCGACGCCGTTCGCGCGCAGACCATGGGCGACTTCGAGGTGCTGGTGCTCGACAACGACGCACCCGAGCCGGCCAAGTCGTGGCTCGAGGCCTGGGCCGCAGAAGAGCCGCGCCTGCGCATCCTCAGGCAGTCGCCGCGGATTCCCATGTTCGAGAACTTCGACCGCGGCATTCGCGCGGCCAAGGGCAAGTACGTCACGTTCATGCACGACGACGACGTGTACCTGCCGCACTACCTCGAGACGCCGGTGAAGCTCATGGAAGCCAACCCGCGCGTGGGGTTCACCGGAGCCAACTTCGACTACGTCGACGAGCACGACCAGCTCCTGGAGAAGCGCCGCTGGATCGCCAAGAGCGAGGTGTGGCCCGGGCGCCGCTACATCGACGAGCTGGTGACCACCGGGAGAAACCTCATCCCCATGCAAGGCCTCACCTTTCGCCGCGAAGTGTTCGGCGACCGCGGTTTCGACCGCGACGTGAGCCCGCACTTCGGCGACTTCGTCATTCTCGCGCGCATCGCCGAGCGCTACGACGTGGGGGTCTTCGCCGAGCCGGTGATGCACGTACGAAAGCACGCCGCCCAGGCCAGCGGCGGCTTTCCCGCTTCCAAGTGGGCGGTCCTCCGACGCGACATGCTGGTGCGCTACTGCGCCGAGTACCGGGCGCGGCACCCGGGCGAAGAGGCCTTCGTGCGAAAGCTCGAGCGGGCCATCGCGCTCCGTTATCGCCTCTCGCTGGTGTGGGGCTGGGCCGCCGCCGAAGACAACGGCGAGGCCGACGCCTGCGTGGCTCAGCTCGACGGCAACGCGGCGGAGCGGGTGGCGGGCCGCGTGCTCACGGGCATCGGGCGCGCTGTGGGGCGGAAGCGCGTGCGCCTTTTGGCGGACCCCGCTACGCTCCGGAGGTTCGCGCGGATGCTTCGCGTGTAGGAGACCCAATGCGCATCGTCGTTCTCGCAGGTGGATTCAGAACACGGCTCGGAGAAGAAACGGTCTCCAAGCCCAAGCCCATGGTGGAGGTCGGTGGCCGCCCCATCCTGTGGCACATCCTGAAAACCTACGCGCATTACGGCTTCGGCGAGTTCGTGGTGGCGCTCGGCTACAAGGGCGAGGTCATCAAGCGCTACTTTCGCGAGTACCACGCGCTCTCCGCCAACATGACGGTGAACTTGCGCACCGGCGCGGTCGACACCCATGCCGGAGAGAGCGAAGACTGGACCGTGCACCTGGTCGACACCGGGCAAGACGTGATGACCGGCGGCCGGGTGAAGCGCCTGGAGAAGCACCTCGAGGGGCAGCCCTTCATGCTCACCTACGGCGACGGCGTGGCCAACGTCGACGTGAAGAAGCTCCTGGCCTTCCACAAGGCCCACGGGAAGATCGCCACCGTCACCGCGGTTCGCCCGCCGGCGCGCTTCGGCGGCCTGGTATTCGACGGCGATCGGGTGGCCGAGTTCACCGAGAAGCCGCAGATCGGCGAAGGCTGGATCAACGGCGGCTACATGGTCTTCGAGCCCGCGATCTTCCGGTATCTCGCCGGCGACGCCTCGGTGCTGGAAGCCGACGCGCTGGAGGCCTTGGCCCGCGACGGGCAGCTCATGGCCTACAAGCACGGAGACTTCTGGCAGTGCATGGACACCGTCCGCGATCTCAACGTGCTCGAGGGCTTGTGGAAGAGCGGCGCGCCCCCTTGGCGTGTGTGGGGCTGACCCATGTGCGGCATCTTCGGCGCGGCGTTCAACCGTAGAGACGAGGTCGTCGACGTGCGCGCGGCGCTCCGTGCGCTCGACCATCGCGGGCCCGACTCCAACGGCATCTACTCCGACCGCGGCGTGGTGCTCGGACACACGCGCCTGAGCATTCTCGACCTCTCGCCCGCCGGCCACCAGCCCATGGCTTCCGAGGATGGCGACCTGGTGCTGGTGTTCAACGGCGAGATCTACAACTTCGTCGAGCTGCGCGAGGAGCTGATCCGCCGCGGCGCCACGTTCCGCTCTCGCTCCGACACCGAGGTCATTCTTCACGGCTATCGGGCCTTCGGCGAGCGCGTCGTGGAGCGCCTCGACGGCATGTTCGCCTTCGCCTTGTGGGACAGGAAGAATCGCAAATTCTTGCTCGCCCGCGACCGGGCCGGGAAGAAGCCCCTGTTTTACACCGGCGACGGCCGAGGGAGCTTTCGCTTCGGATCGTCGGCCCACGCGCTGCTCGCCAGCGGCCACCCGCGCGAGGCCGACATGCAGGCCCTGCCGTCGCTCTTCACCTTCGGCGCGCCACGAGCCCCGCGCAGCATGTACAAGGGCATCGGCCAGCTTCCCCCGGCGTCGCTCATGGTGGTCGAGGAAGGCAAGCCCAGCGTCGTGCGGCGCTACTGGACCACGCCGTTCGCGCTCGATCCCATCCCGTTCGAAGAGGAAGAGGCGGTCGACGAGCTGCGGCGCCTCTTCACCCGCGCGGTGCGCAGGCGGCTCCAGTCCGACGTTCCGGTCGGAGCGTTTCTCTCGGGCGGCATCGACTCCTCGATCGTGGTCGCGGTGATGGCGCAGCTTTCGTCGCGCCCGGTGAAGACCTTCACGCTGGGTTTCTCCCACGACCCCAACTTCGACGAGACCCGCTACGCGCGGATGGTCGCCGACCGGTTCCACACCGACCACACCGAGTTCCGCCTCGAGCCTTCGAGCTTCGAGGTGGTGGAGCGCCTGGTGTGGATGCACGACGGACCGTTCGGCGACTCCTCGGCCATCCCCACCGCCTTCGTCTCCGGGCTCGCGCGCAAGCATGCCGCGGTGGCCCTGGGCGGCGACGGCGGCGACGAGCTGTTTGCAGGATACATCCGATTCCTCGCCCTGGAAGCTGCGGGGCAGTTCCCGTCGTGGCTCCTGGCGAGCGGCTCGCACGTGGCCAATGCCTTGGGCGGCAGTGGCCGGCGCAAGTCGGTGGCGCGCATGCAAAATATCCTGCGCCGCTCCGCGCTCCCGCTGGCCGAGCGCGCGCTCAGCTTCCAGAGCTACTTCGGCGATCTCACCCAGGTGTTTCGCGAAGACGTGGCCCACGGCCTGCCCATGAACGAGCCGGTCGAGGAGAGTGAGCGGGTGCTGGCCAAGTTCGGCGGCGGCACCACGCTCTCGAAGATTCTCCTCTTCAACTACGAGACGTATTTGCCCGATGACCTGCTGCTCAAGGCCGACCGAGCCTCGATGATGCACTCACTGGAGGTGCGCTCGCCGTTCCTCGACACGGAACTGGTGGAGTTCGCGGCGCGCTTGCCCAACAAGTTCAAGCGAAGGGGGCTCACCACCAAGTGGCTCCTGCGGCGCGCGTACCGCGACGTCTTGCCGGCGGCGATCATGGATCGTCGGAAGATGGGCTTCGGCATTCCCCTGGGGGCCTGGTTCCGCACCGACCTTCGCGGGTACATCGAAGACCACTTCGCTCCGGGCTCCGGCATCTACGACTACGTGCAAAAGAGCTACGTCGATCGGCTGGTCTCCGAGAACTTCTCCGGGCGGGCCGATCACGGCCAGCAGATCTGGCTGCTCCTCACCTTCGCGGTGTGGCTGCGGTCGCTCTCGCAGCCGATCATGGCCGCCGAGGCGGCGTAGGCGAGCCATGTGCGGCATCTTCGGCTCCGTGTTCTCGCCGCCCATCGCCGAAGGAGCGGTGCGCGAAGCCTTGGCCTCGATTCATCACCGTGGCCCGGACCACGCGGGCACGCACACGCTCCCGGGCGCGCTCTTCGGCTTCGTGCGCCTTTCGATCCTCGACCTCTCGGCGGCCGCGCACCAGCCCATGGTGAGCGTCGACGGCCAGGTGATGCTGGTCTTCAACGGCGAGATCTACAATCACCACGCCCTCCGCAAGGAGCTCGAGGCCCAGGGCCATACGTTCCGCACCCGCAGCGACACCGAGGTGATCCTGGAGGGCTACCGCGCCTGGGGCGAAGACGTGGTGCGCCGCATCGACGGCATGTTCGCGCTGGCGGTGTACGACGCGCCCCGGCGCCGCTTGCTGCTGGGCCGCGATCGCGCCGGCAAGAAGCCTTTATTCTACACGCAACGCGACGGCGGCATCCGCTTCGCGTCGGAGATGAAGGCTCTCTTCGCCGCCGGCACCCCGCGCGAGGTGCGGCTGGGGTCCATCTCCACGTTGCTCGCGCTGGGGTTCGCACCGGCACCCGACACCCTGTACGAGGGCGTGTACGAGCTGTTGCCCGGGCACTTCTGCACCCTGGAAGAGGGGAGCGCGCCGCGCTTCGAGCGCTACTACGAGAGCCCCTTCGCCAAGGAGCCGCTCGCGATTCGCCAGGAGGACGCCGAGGTCGAGCTCCGGAACCTGGTGCGCGACGCGGTGGTGCGGCGGCTCGAGGCCGACGTGCCCCTGGGGGCGTTCCTCTCCGGCGGCATCGACTCCACCATCATCGTGGGGCTCATGGCGCAGCACCTGGGGCGGAAGGTGAAGACCTTCAGCATCGGCTTCACCGGCGACGACCGCTACGACGAGACCGCGTACGCGCGCATGGCCGCCAAGGCCTTCTACACCGAGCACACCGAGTTCAAGGTCACGCCCGCTTCCTTCGATCTGGTGCGCAAGCTGGTCGATCTTCACGATGGCCCCTTCGGGGACTTTTCCGCCATTCCCACCAGCATCGTCTCCGAGCTCACGCGCGCCCACGTCACGGTGGCGCTCACCGGCGACGGCGGCGACGAGGTCTTCTGCGGGTACCCTCGTTTCCTCGCCGGCGAAGCCGCGGAGCGCATTCCGCGGCCGGTTCGCGCGGTGGGACGGCTGGCGTCGCGCTACCTGCCGCCGGGCCCCAGCGAGAGGTCTCTGCGGGCGCGCGCGGTGCGTTTTCTCTCTCGCGCGTCGCTGCCCCTGGCGGAGCGCCTGGTGGGCTGGAGCCCCTATTTTCCCGACCCCGGCGAGCTCATTCGGCCGGAGCTTCGGTCCCGCATGAACCTCGGCGGTCCGGTGACCTTCACCGAAGAGATCCTCGATCGCTCCTTCGGTGCCTCGCCGCTGAGCCGGGTGCTCCATCACAACTACGCTTCGTACCTGCCCTACGATCTGCTGGTGAAGGCCGATCGCTCGTCGATGCTCCACTCGCTCGAGCTCCGCTCGCCGTTCCTCGATACGGCCCTGGTGGACTTCGCCGGGCGCTTTCCGGATTCGTTCCGCAGGCGAGGGCTCTCCACCAAGTGGATTTTGAAGCGCGCGTTCCGCGACTTGCTGCCCAAGGAGATCGTGCACCGATCCAAGATGGGCTTCACGCCCCCGCTCGGCGCGTGGTTCCGGGGTGATCTCCGGAGCTACGTGGAAGACCACTTCGCCTCCGGTGCGCGCATGCACGCGTGGTTCGAGCCCGCGGCCACCCGCGCGCTCATCGACGCCCACATGCAGGGGCGCGCCGACCACGGGGCGCGCATCTGGCTGCTCCTGACCATCGAGGTCTGGCTCCGCGCCGCCGCCGAGCGCACGGTGTCTGCGGCCGCCTGAGGCAGGGGAAACCTGGGTCGGCCCTTGCTCTCGGCGGAAAGCCCAGTAAACTCCGTAGGGTCGATGACGGACGTACGCATCTATGCTCCGGGGGTCCTCATCGAGGGGACCGTCTATCGGGTAGTCAAGCTACTCGGGCAGGGCGGCATGGGCGCGGTCTACGACGTGGAAGACACCACCGTCGGCAAGCGCTATGTGCTCAAGACGCTCATCCCCGAGATGATCGGCCGCACCGACATCGCCCGGCGCATGGCGAAGGAAGCGCGCATCCTCGCCAAGCTGAACCATCCGAACATCGTCGAGGTGTTCACCGCCGGGCAAACCGCCGACGATCTCAAGCTCCCGTACATCGTCATGGAGCGCCTCAACGGGCAAACCCTGGGCGCGGTCATCGACAAGCGCGGCGCCCTCGAGCTGCCCATGGCGTATCGCATCGCCGCCGATTTGCTCGACGCGCTGGAGCACGCCCACGAGCACGGCGTGGTGCACCGCGACGTGAAGCCCGAGAACGTGTTCCTCCACCGGAACATGCAGGGCACCACCAGCACCAAGCTCCTCGACTTCGGCATCATGCGCCTGGTCGACGACAAGGGCGGCGAGACCCGCGGACGCTTCGTGGGCACCATGCGCTACGCGGCGCCGGAGCAGGTGCGGGCGCTGGAGATCACCGGCCTCGTGGACATCTACGCCACCGCGCTGGTGATCTTCGAGATGGTGGCGGGGCAGGGGCCCTTCGACCACATCCACGATCTCTCGCAGCTCGGCCGCGCCCAGGCCTTCGAGACGCCGCCCCGGCTGCGCAGCATCGCGCCCCACGTGCCGCCGGCGCTCGACGAGCTCATCGCCTCGGCGCTCTCCAAGAACCCGGTGGAGCGCCCGAAGGACGCGTTCACCTTCGCGGCAGCGCTGCGGAAGATCGCCAAGGTCACGGCGCCCCCTTCGGCCAAGGTGTCGTCGGTGCCCACCGCGGTGAACCCGCTGGCGACCCAGGGCGGATCGTCGGCGCTGGCACCCATGTATGGTGCACCGGAACAGGCGTCGTCCACCACGGTGCTCTCGAACCCGCCCACCAACGCCGCGAACCCCTCGACGGTGCGCGAGGGCGGTCTCGCGTACGCGCACACCATGGCGTCGCCGGGCCTCGATGGCGCGCAGGTGGAGGCCGGCATCGCCGCGCACCAGGCGGCCAGCGGCACCGCGCCCACGGAGGTGCCCAACACCCCGATGATGGCCGGGGCGCCCGGTCATGCGCCGCCGGGCTCCACGCAGCGCTCGCCGAGCCCTGGCGCATCCGGCGGCGTGGCGGCCGTAGAAGCTCCGCGGGTGGACCGTCAGGCACCGACGCGCAGCTACGTGGCCAGTGAGGCCCGGCCCCGCGCGCTCGGCGACACCATGCCGCTCGCTTCGGCGGTCGCCGATGGACTGCAGTTGCCCGCCGACATGGCGCACCTCGCCCACGCCACCGCGCCCGCGCCAGGACCCACCGCGCCGCCTGGCATGATGGGTCCCATGGGCACCCTCGGGCTCAACGCACCGGCGGTCGATCGCAACCTGCCCACGCTCCCGCGGGTCGCTGGCGGCAGCGATCCCGGGCGTCACGACATCGTGTTTCCGCCGGAGCGCTACGCGGCCCAGACCGGCGATCCGGTGGCGCAGTCGATGTCCGAATCGCCGCGCTCGCGGCTCATCGCCATCTTCGGTCTCCTCGCGGCGGCCATCGTGGTGGTGGCGGTGGGCATCGGCTTCGCGTGGGGCCTGCGTCGCAACGCGGCGGCGAATGCCAATGTCGACGTGCCGCCGGTGGTGGAAGCCCCGCCGGTCACCGCCGCAGCTCCTGCGACCGTCGCGCCCTCGACCGCACTGGTTGCGTCCGCGCCGCCGACCCCCACGGCTGCGCCGTCGAGCAGCGCCATGGCATCCCGTGGGGTGGTGCCGGCTCCGTCGAGCAAACCCTCCGCGAAGCCGCCTGTGGTGGTCCCCGGCGGCAGGGTGCCGCCTCGACCGCCTGCGTCATCGGGCAAGGGAAGCACCGGCGGACCGCCCATCGATTTTTGACCGCCTACGCCAGTCGTTTGCGGGAACCTACGTGGTCGTGCGACACTTCGAGACGGGATGGCAAAGGAAAGCACCCAAACCGATCCAGGCCTCGGGCCCGGCTCGTCGAAAAAAGGGACCGATCCGGGTCTCGGAAGCACCTCGCCGCCCGTCGTTGCTCCGCCCCGTGATCCCTCGCGTGACGTCTCCGTCGACACGCTGCTGACCGGACTGCTCGGTCCCGACGCGGAGCCCAAGCTCATCAAGCGATCGTCCGGCGAGCAAGCCATCGCCTTCGCGGCGCCGGCCCACGCGGTGCCCGCCGCGCATACCGATCCCAGCGCCGAGCCCGCGGTCGTGCTGCGGCAAAGTCTGGTGGACGACGCCGAGGTCATCGGTGTGCCTGCACCCGCCGTGGAAGTGTGGGTCCCCGGTGGTGGTACGCCCAAGAACGGCACGCGTCGCCTCACGCCCGCCGCCGGCGTGGTGAAGCCCGCCGCGGGTGCACGTCCGAGCGCCGAGCCCGCCTCGCAACCCAAGCAACGCGTCGCCGCTCCGCTCGCCTGCGAACGCCCGGGCCTCGACGAGAAGGCCGCGCCCAAGCGCTCCACCACGCCCGCCGCCGGAGGTCTCTTCCTCGGCGCCGCCGTCGCACCCGGTGCCGGCCCGGCCATCGCCGAGCCCCACGTGAACCTCACGCCCACCGCGCCGCCCACCGGCAGCCTCGAGATGTCTCCGGAGACGGTGCGCTCCTCCAAGCCGCGGCTCGATCCCGACGCCTCCGGCAAGGCCACCATCGTCACGCGGCAGAAGCCCGCCGATCGCCGCGGCTGGATCATCCTCGGCCTCCTGCTTCTCCTCGGCGCCATCCTCTCCGGCTACCTCATCCTCCGCGAGCGCCCGGGCTCCGGCACCGAGCCGGCCAGCACGCTCGGCTCCGC
>JABFRG010001181.1 GCA_013141295.1 Polyangiaceae bacterium | reverse complement strand
CCCCCAGCCCGCTCACGACCGCACCGACGCGCACGCCGGTCACGCCGGCCACGCCGCGACCTCTCCTCGGTCCGGTGCTCCGGGTCTATGGCGCGCTCCTGTGGTCGTACGTGGTGTTCGGTCAATTCACGACCTCGTGGATCGACGATCGTCCGCTCGGCGAAGGCTGGGCGCTCCTCGGCGTGTTCGCCACCACCGCGACGGTGGCGGTTCTCGCGGTGCGTAGGAGCGTGAAGGTTGCACCGACCGGCGCCATGGGAATCGTGCGCCGTACCGCGGCGGCGGTGGCCATTGCCCTGCTCGCCTGGTTCACGACCGTCGCCGGCGTCACGCTCTCGCGGGCCTTCAACGGCGACACCAAGAACGCCATGGCGCTGGTGGCGATGGCGCTCACCGCCTCGATCGTCGGGCTCCGTATGAATCGCGACGCCGACACGGTGCCGCGAACCGAACGGATGCACGGGCGACGCGTGCTTCAGGTCATGATCTGGATCACGTTGACGGTAGTCACGTTGGTCGCGGGCGCCGAGCTGGTCGCCGTCGGCTGACGGAGACACGCGCGATCATTCGCGATTCCGCGGGAGTCGCGGGGCCATTGAATAGCGAGGACGAAAACCACGTCTGAGCCCCATGACTTTCGCTCGGCACGCGCTTATCGGCTCTTCCCTCTTGGTTCTTGTCACTGGGTGCACGTCTTCCTCCGCGTCCTCGAGCTCGCCCTCCGGCAGCGAGCCCCAGCCCGACGCGGGCGGCCCGGCGGCCATCGAGTGCACCGCGGGCATCTCCGACGAGCTCCTCCACCTCGACACCCAGCCGAGCTCCGGCGTGGCGCTGGCCATCGGCGAAGACGCGCTCGGCGTGGCCTACTTCGACGCGAAGGCGCGCATCAACCTCGGACTCGTCGCAGCCGACGGAACGAGCCAGACCATCGTGGCGAGCGGCGCCATCGAGAACACCCACTACAAGTCCTATGGAGTGGATCTCGCCTATGGCCAGGGCGCTTTCGGGGTCGGGTTCAGTATGGAGCGCACGCCGGAGACGACCGGCGCAGAGCCCGGCTGGAGCGGCGTCGGTTTCCTCACGGTCGCGGCGGCCACCAAGCGCGCCGGCGCGGTCACGATGGCAAATCGCGATCTCGACCGCACCGGAGGCGGAGGCCGCGGGGGACCGGTCGCGGCAACGGCCCCGCACGTCACGGCTCTCGACGCGGGCTTTCTCGTGAGCTGGAGCGACACGCGCACCGCCGAGCCCACGCGCTACGGCGTCAACCTCGCGTATTGGCATGGCATCTACGGGCGCGCCTACGACGCGAAAGGCACCGCCAAGTCTTATGACGACGTGCAGGTGCAGCAGCAGAACAGCGCATATGGTTTCTCCACCACCGCGACCCCGAGCGGCGTCCTCGCCGTCTGGACCGGCCGCAGCAGCAACGATTCGGACACGACGCTGCTCACACGACTGGGGCCCGCCACCGGCGCGTTCACCATCGCCCCGGTGAGTGCGCCGGCCAACCCGACCATCGTGACGCTCCCGAAGGTGAGTGCGCTCGATCTCGTGAGTGCGGTCGGGGCCGACGGCAACGTGCTCAGCGCCGTCACCGTCCGGTCCCTCGCCAGCGAAACTTCGGTGTACGCGGTCCTGGTCGACCGGAACGGAAAGCTCGTCTCCTCGAAGCAGCTCCCGGCGTTCAAGGCCGTGGGCGTGAGCAAGCCCGCCGTGGTGGCGACGGCGACCGGATACCAGGTGGTGTTCATGTCCGGCGCCTACGACAGCGCCGCCAAAGGCCCGGTGGGCGACTCGCTTCACGTGGTGAACGTGGATGCCGCGGGCGTGCCCGGCACCGACACCGTCACCGCGATCGCTGGCGGCATGCTCTGGGGCGGCATCGCCACCCGGGTCACCGAAGGCAAGTCGCTGGTGTACTTCCTCACCGGCGCGAGCCCGTCGCTGTCGCTGCACGCCCTCACTGTCTGCGGGGGCTGACCCACGAACATCGGGCAAATGCCCGATACCCCGCGGGCCGCGCGTTTGCTACCTCTAGCGCATGGTCCACGAAGCGCCCAAAGGTCAACGGTCCACCGGGCCGCTCTGGGTCTACGCGTTGGTGGGCCTCGCAGGTGGCGCGGCGTACGCAGCAGCCAACACGGTGTTCGACATTCTCGATCGCACCAAGCCACTGGTGGCGACGCTGGCGGCGGTGCACGGCTTCGTCGATCGCGGCGTGCCGCTCCTGGTGGGCGTGCTGCTGGGCGTCGCGGTCCACTACTGGCGCCTGACCCGGGAGCAGGCCCGCGGCTTCGCGCGGCGCGCGGAAGATCTGGGCCACCGGCTCGCCCACGTGGAGCGCGATCAGGCGGTGTGGGTGGTGGCCACCTCCACGCTGCACGAGGTGCGCAATCCGATCCATACGCTGGGGCTCTTGCTCGACGAGATCGCCTCGCTCGAGGACGGCCCGGACGAGGCCGGAGGCGCGCCGACGCGGGCCGAGCTTCTGGGCCAGGCGCGCGCCCAGATGAGGCG
>JABFRG010000620.1 GCA_013141295.1 Polyangiaceae bacterium | reverse complement strand
GCCTCGAACGCGAACAGCGACGCGAGCTCTTGGCGCGGGCACGCCGGCACTTCCAGGGCGCCACGCTCCTCTACGTGAGCCACGACGTGAACGACACCGCGGGGATGGATCGCGTGCTCGTCGTGGAGGGGGGGCGCATCGTCGAGGACGGCACGCCGAGCGACCTGCTCGCGCGCCCGGCGAGTCGCTATCGCGCGCTTCGCGAGGCAGATCGGCTCCAGCGCGAGACACTCTGGTCGGCCGCGCGCTGGCACAAGGTGCGCGTGGCCCACGGGACCCTCGAAAATGCGGCGGAGCGTGCACCATGAGCTTCGAGGAAGAGGAAGGCGTCACCTGGGATTCGTCCGTGGACGCGCTGGTCGCCCTGGGCGCCGCCGCGGATCTCGGCACCCGCGCCGCATCGTCGCGCCTTCCGGACGTGCAGGGCGCTTTCGGCGGAGCGGACCCGACGCCGGTCCTCGAGCACGTGGCGGCGATCCGCGGCTTCGAGGTGGAGGCCACCGAGTGCGCGTATGCGGATCTCCCGAGCACGCTCGCGCGGGTGGCTCCGGCGATCGTGCGCTTGCCGAGCGGTCGGTTCGTCGCCCTCGTGGCCTCGAACGCGCGGCGGACGACGCTGCTCGGTCCCTCATCGGTGCGAACCGTCGCCACCGACAGCTTGGTGGGCGCGCTGCGGGCAGGCCTCGAGCGCGACGGCGACGGACGGGTGGACCACTGGCTCGCCTGCGCGAGCATCACCGGACGGCGCGCCCGCTCCGCACGAGCGCACCTTCGCCTGCACCTGCTCGGAGAGCGAGCCATCGGCGGCATCTGGCTGCTTCGGAGCGATGCCGGGACGAGCGCGCTCCGGGAGCTCCTTCGTCGCGGTCTCGCGGGGCGCGCCGCGGGCTTCGTGGGCGCCTCACTGATGCAAGTGCTGGTGGGCATCGCCGGCTGGACGCTCCTCGGCCGCGCATCGCTCTCCGGCTCGCTGGGCGCCGGGTGGCTTGGCACCTGGGTGCTCCTCCTGTTCACCGGTCTCGCGCTCTCCGTAGCGCAAGCGCGGCTCGGGCAACGCATCACCCAGGACGTTGCCACGTTCCTCAAGGAGCGACTGCTCCGCGGAGCGCTGCGAATGGCGCCCGACGAGATCCGCAAGCGCGGCTCCGGGCACCTGCTGGCCACCGTGTCCGAATCCAGCGCCATCGAGTCCGCCGGCCTCTCCGGCGCGCTGGGGTCGGTGATGGCGCTGGTGCAGCTCACCTCCGCGGGCGCGCTCCTGGCGATGGGCGCCGGGGGGGCGATCCACGTGCTCATGCTGGTGGCGTTCACCGCCGTGGTAGTTGCGCTCGGGGTGCGCGCCCACCGGCGGCGGAGTGAGTGGACCTCGCGGCGCCTGGACCTCACGAGCACGTTCATCGAGCACGTGCTGGGGCACCGCACGCGCCGCGCGCAGCAGCCGGAAGCGGAGTGGCACGAGGAGGAGGACGGCGCGATGATGCGCTATCTCGGCGCCTCGCGAACCATGGAGTCGACGCAGGCGACCTTTGCCGGCGTGCCCGCCCGCGGATGGCTATTGCTCGCGCTGATCGGGTTGATTCCGCGACTGGTAGCCGGCCCCGTGGACCCGCGTTCGCTGGCGCTGGCCATCGGCGGCATCCTGGCTGCGCAGGGCGCCCTCGCGACGTTGGCCTCGAGCGGTGGCGCGATGTTCGGCGCGTGGGTGGGCTGGCGCAGCATCGGTGCTCTCTTTCACGGCGCGTCGCGTCTTCCCGCTCCGGGCCTGGTGCCCGATCACGACGAGCCCCGGCGGCCGGGCGAGGTGGTGCTCGAGGCCCAGGGCGTCGGCTTCCGGCATCGACCGGGCGGGCGGCCCACGCTCGAGCACTGCAGTCTCACGGTCCGGCGCGGCGATCGCGTGCTCCTCGAAGGTCCCTCCGGCGGCGGCAAGTCGACCTTCGCCTCGGTGCTCACCGGCATGCACGAACCCGAGAGCGGGCACGTGCTCCTGGGCGGGCTCGATCTCCCCACCCGCGGCCGCGTCGGCTGGCGACGGCGCATCGCCAGCGCCCCGCAATTTCACGAGAACCACGTGCTCTCCGGTTCCCTCGCCTTCAACTTGCTCATGGGCCGCAGCTGGCCCGCGAGCGACGCCGATCGCGCGGAGGCGAAGGAGGTGTGCTGCGAGCTCGGGCTGGGCGGTCTCCTCGATCGCATGCCGGGCGGCCTCGACCAGGTGGTGGGCGAGACCGGGTGGCAGCTCTCCCACGGGGAGCGGAGCCGCCTGTTCTTGGCGCGCGCGCTCCTGCAGAAGGCCGACGTGGTGGTGCTCGACGAGACGTTCGGCGCCCTCGATCCGCTGACCCTCGAGCAGTGCCTCGGCACCCTCGAGCGGCGCGCAGCTTCGGCCATCGTCATCGCCCACCCCTGAGCCGGGCTCGGAGGAGGCGCGGGGTCATCCCGAGTCTTCACGCGCGGGGCGCGCCAGTATCTCGAAGAACAAAGAGTCATCCCGAGTCCTCACGCGGGGAGCGCGCGCCAGTAT
>JABFRG010001278.1 GCA_013141295.1 Polyangiaceae bacterium | reverse complement strand
ACGTGGACCAGCACGTCCACCGCGCCCGCGGCCTGCGCGACGCGCGCGCAGCCGTCGGCCGTCGCGACATCGGCGGCGATGAAGCCCTCGCCGGTTCCCTCGCGCGCGGTCGTCAGCACCGTCGCGCCGGCCGCGCGGAGCCATGCGACCACCGCCTTGCCGATGCCCTTCGTTCCGCCCGTCACGAGCGCGCGCTTACCATCCAGTTCTTTCATCGCAGCTAGCGTGCTCACGACCCGATCTCCAAAGCCGCGATACGATCGTCCTTCAGCCGGAACGCAAAGGTGAGCGTGATGGGACTGCCGGGGAACTGGCCAGTCACCTTCGCGCGAACCTCGTGCGCGTCGTCTTTCGTGTTCACCTCGAGCGGCTCCGCAACGGACTGATATTTCGCGGTCACATCACGCCACCAGGTGTCGATGGCGGCGTGCCCGATGTGCCGATGTCCTTCGTCCGCGACGATGGCATCGGGCGCGAAGGCGTGGAGCGGCGTGGCGCTGTCTGCGTCGAAGTAGGCTCGAATCGATGGGTGCAGTTTCATGACCCCATACGTAAGCCCCTGCGATTGACCGTACAATAGGGACAATCTAGGATGGGCCATCCCGATTTTGAGGACTATCGATGTACAGCCCCGGACTCAATGATCTCGATGCCGTCCTCGCCGTCGCGCGCAGGAGCTCCTTTCGCGGCGCTGCCCTCGCCCTCGGAATGTCGACGACGGCGCTCAGCAGCGCGATCGCGAAGCTCGAAGCGCATCTTGGCGTACGCCTCTTCAACCGCACGACGCGAAGCGTCTCGCTGACCGACGCCGGCAGAGCGTTCGTCGAACAGGTGGCGCCGGGACTGGAGGACATCCGCGGCGCGATGGACGCGGCGCGCTCCCAGCAGGCCAAGCCATCCGGGATGCTGCGCATCAACACCTTTGCGATGGCGGCGCGCGAGATCCTCGCGCCACTGGTGCTGGAGTATCTCCGCCGCTATCCCGACGTGCATGTCGACGTCGTGACCGAAGGCCGGTTGGTCGACATCGTCGCCGACGGGTTCGACTTCGGCGTGCGCATGGCCGACCTCGTGCCCACCGACATGATCGCGATTCCGCTCGGAAAGCCCCACCGCCATGCGATCGTCGCTTCGCCTTCGTACTTGAAGAAGCACGGTCGGCCGCGCGTCCCGGCGGACCTCCTCCGTCATCGGTGTGTTCGGGTCCGCCTGCCAAACGGTAGCCTCTTCCGGTGGGAGCTCCGCAAGCGGGGGCGCACGACCCTGATGGACGTGACCGGTGCAATCACGCTGGACGAGGCCAGCCTCTCGCGGATCGCGGTCCTGGACGGCATCGGGCTCGGCTTCTTCATGGAGCCCGACGTCTGCCATGACATCGAAGCGGGACGCCTCGTTCGCGTGCTCGAGGACTGGACACCGGAGCTCACGCGGCTCTGCCTCTATTGCCCCGGCCGGCGCAACTCCTCGGCCGCTCACACGGCGTTCGTCGCACTGGCCCGCGAAGTCGCGACGGGAGCGTAACTGACTTAATTCTCAAGGTCGCCTGGAAGCTCTCGGAATCGTTCAGATCACGCGATTGTTCCGGCGCCGGAACGCACCCCCCTTTTCAGCCCCGCGGAGTGGCTCGTATGCTCGGGGGATGGGGATTCCTCGCACGCTCGCACGCCGCGCCGATACGCCGCCCACCGTCAGCAAAGCGCTGGCTCCGCTGCTCGCCGAAGCACTGCGCCGCGGAGAGGCCGCGCGCAACGTGATGGAGGATGCGCTGGTGGACTACGGCCGATGGATCCTGGTGAACATCTTCGGCGACGACGCTTCGGCGGCGCTCGATGCGAAGAGCGAGAATCCCCTGTGGGTGGCGCTGCTCGCCCGTGCGGGTGGGCCGACGCTCCGGATATCGCGGAAGGTACTGTACGTGGCAGTGGAGATTGCCGCGCGCGATAAGCGCATCAACGACGATATCTGGCGCGGCCTTGAGCCCGGGCGGAAGGAGCTGCTCTTGCCGCTCTCGGACGAGTCGAAGATGCGCAAGGCCGCCAAGCACGTGGTGGAGATGAAGCTCTCGCAGGACAAGACCCGCGAGTACGTGGCGGAGCTGCGTGCCGTTGGCGGCGAAGAGCCGCGGGCACGAATGACGGTCAAGAGGCTCGCTTCCCGGGCCCGGAGCTTTCACACCCTGGTGGGCTCCGCGGCGGCGATGCGCAGCATGAAGAAGGCCGCGACCGAGGCCTCGGACGCCGAGAAAGCCGCGCTACGGAAGGAGCTCGATGCGATCACATCGTGGCTGCTCGAGACCCGGAAGCTGTTGAAGGGGTAAGTCTCACGAAGGGCCCAGCTACGTCCCCTCCCTCTGCCCCTCCCGCTTCGCGCTCGCCATTGGGCTGATCTGAGCCTGTGACGCCGGGCTTGAAGCCCTTGCCACTCTGGTGGGAGGGGGCGCCCCCGCGCACGCGCACGAGCGCGCGTACGCTGACGACCACGACCACGTGGCACGAGCACGAAAACGAGCGCTGGCCGTGCGTGAT
>JABFRG010000052.1 GCA_013141295.1 Polyangiaceae bacterium | reverse complement strand
GCCCCGCGGTGACGTTCGTACCGCCGAAGATCGAGACCTTCTCGCTCAAGAACGGCATTCCCGTGTACCTGGTGGCGCGCCACGATCTGCCGGTGGCCAGCGTTCGCCTGGTGGTCCGCGCCGGGGCCGGGGAAGGGGAGCGGCCGGCGCTCTTCGCGACCCTCGGCGCCATGCTCGAGCAAGGCACGAAGGACAAGGACGCGCTCCAGATCTCCGACGCCTACGAGGCCCTCGGCGCGCAGCACGGCGCGTGGTTCGACTGGGACGCCGGCGGCGCGTACGTGAAGCTCCTGGTGAAGGATCTCGAGGCCGGCCTCCGGCTCGTGGCCGACGAGTGGCTCGCACCGACGTTCCCGGAGGCGGAGCTCGATCGCGTGCGCACCCGTCGGCTCACCTCGCTGGCGCAAGAGAAGATGAGCCCCGGGGCCATGGCGCAGAACGCTCTCGCGGCGTCGCTCTTCGGGCGCAAGCACCCCTACGGCAACAACCTCTTCGGCCGCGAGGCCGACGTCAAGGCGGTCACCCGCGACGAGCTCGTGAAGCTCCACAAGTCCCGGAGCGCCACCGGTCGCCTCGCCATCGTGGTGGCCGGCGACACCACCCGCGCCGGCCTCACGCCGATGCTGGAGAGCACCTTCGGCGGGCTGCCCAAGGCGGAAAAGCAGATCGTCGCCGCCAAGCCCGCACAGGCGCCGAGCCCGGTGAGCGGCCGACTGGTGTTCGTCCACCTGCGGGGCGCTACCCAGTCGAACGTGCTGGTGGCCGGCGCCGGAACCGATGCAGCCTACAAGGATCGCGACGCCCTCTCGGTCATGAACTCCATCTTCGGCGGCGCCTTCGCCAGCCGCATCAACATGAACCTCCGGGAGAAGCACGCCTACACCTACGGCGCGCGCTCGCGGTTCTCCATGCGTCGCGGCGCCGGGCCCTTCACCGTGGGCGGCGCCATCGTGGCCGAGCACACCGGCGAGGCCATCACCGAGATCATGAACGAGCTCGACTCCATGGTGAAGACCGACGTCACCGCCGACGAGCTGGCCCTCGCCAAGGAGAACATTCGCCTGGGCATGCCCGGCCGCTTCGAGACGGTGGCCGACGTCACCTCGGCCATCACCGACATCCCGGCCTACGGGCTCCCGCTCGACGAGTTCACCACCCGCAGCGCCCGCATCGACGCCGTCGGTGCCAAGGACGTGCGCCGGGTGGCCTCGGCCTTCCTCGTGAAGGAGAAGCTCCGGGTCATCGTGGTGGGCGATCGCGACAAGGTGCTCCCGCAACTGCAAAAGCTCGGTCTGGGCGAGCCGCTGGAGCTCGACGCCTATGGCGATCCCGCGCCGAAGACGCCGGTCGCCGCCGGCGGCGCTCCTCCGCCGCCACCGCCCCCCAAGACGCCGGCTCCCAAGAAGTGAACGCGTTGGTACATTGTCTCGCACCGTTTTCCCCATCTCACGATAAGGTCGAATTTCCGTAATGGCGCAGCAGACCTACCCGCTTCACGGGCGTCTTGGCCAAATGGCCCGGACCCTCGAGTCCAAGTTCCTCGGCAAAGACGAGGTCATCCGCCTCCTGCTCATCGCGACCATCGCGGGCGAGCACGCGGTCCTCATCGGCCCGCCCGGTACCGCCAAGAGCGCGCTCATCCGGTACTTCGCCCGGCTCCTCCAGGCGAACTACTTCGAGTACTTGCTCACGCGCTTCACCGAGCCCAACGAGATCTTCGGCCCGGTCGACATCGCGGCGTTCCGCGAAGGCCGCTACCAGCGGCGCATCGAGGGCATGCTCCCGCAGGCCGAGATCGTCTTCCTCGACGAGGTCTTCAAGAGCAACTCGGCGATCCTCAACGCGCTCCTCACGCTCCTCAACGAGCGTCGCTACACGAGCGGCGGCGTGGTCCTGCGCTGCCCGCTCCTCTCGTGCTTCGGCGCCTCCAACGAGGTTCCCAGCGACGAGACGCTGACCGCCATCTTCGACCGCTTCCTGCTCCGCATTCGCAGCGACAATCTGGACGCCTACCACTTCCAGGATCTCCTCGAGAAGGGTATCCAGCACGAGATCATGGGCCTCTCCGACGCCCAGATCCAGCCGCTGGCGGCGGCCCGGGAAATCGGCGAGCTGCACCGCTCCTTCGGGCAGCGGATGAAGTTCTCCGACGAGTTCTTGAGCGCCTACAAGGGCCTGGTCTTCCAGATTCGCGCCGAGGGCATCAGCCTCTCCGACCGCCGCGTGGTGAAGCTCCTGAAGCTCTTCGCCGCCAGCGCGTTCCTCGACGGGCGAACCCAGCCCGACGCGAGCGACTTCTTCGTCCTCAAGCACATCTGGAACAACGAAGACCAGGCGGCGATCCTCGAGTCGCTGGTGACCCCGGTGCTCGAAGCCTTCTACCGCGACAACCCGCAGGCCCGGCGCGTGGGCGCAGCCGGCGTGGGCCTCGAGGCCATGGCCGCGGAGATCGACCGCGTTCGTCAGGTGCTCACCGGCGGCGGCGGGCTCTCCGACGTGCAGCTCTTCAGCCAGCTCAAGACCCTGAACGAGATCAAGGCGGCGCTGGTGGCCTCGGCGGATCCCCGGGGTCCGGAGCTCATCCAGCGCGTCGACCAGCTCCTCGAAGCGGCGTTCCGAAGCGGCCGCTTCGCGCAGCTCTAGGCTTCCGTGCGCATCGTTGCCCTCGACACCTCCGGCGCCGAGGGCTCGGTGGCGCTCCTCGATGGCGCGGGCCAGGGTGACGGCAGCATTCGCGTCGTCGCCGAGGCCCTGAGCCGCGTCTCCAACGCGCACGGTGAGTCGCTCTTGCCGCTCCTCGAGCGCATCCTCGCCGAGGCGGGCTGGGCGAAGACAACCATCGATCGCTGGGCGGTGGGCCGTGGTCCCGGGTCCTTCACCGGCATTCGTGTGGCCCTCGCCACCGTGCGCGGCATCACGCTGGCGACCGGCGCCGAGGCCCTCGGCGTGACGTCGTTCGAGGCGGTGCGCTTCGGCATCGCCGAAGAGACCGCGTGTATCTTACCCGGGCTTCCGGGCGAGGTCTTCCTGCAGATCGGGGCCGGCGAGCCCGTCTCGGTCACCGTCGACGTCTGCCGCGAGCTCCTGGCCGGGCACCCTGGCCTGCGGGTCATCGGGGCCGGATGCGCCCCCCTCGGCCTTCCGCCGCCCGACGCGCCACACGATCTCCCGCGCGCCGCGCAGGTGGGCCGCGTCGCGCTCCAGCCCGGCTTCCGGGGCGAGCTCACGCCGCTGTACGTGAGCGTACCGCGCATCTCGGTCCCGAAGCCGCGGTAGCTACGCGTGCATTATGCACGCATGTCGATCGGGCGCAAAAAAAGGCTACGTCCCGGGCGCGAAGCCCGGAGCCGTAGCCTCGTTCTCGTTCAGAGCTTGGTGGTCAGCGTTCGCTCGGGCACCGCGGCGCCGGAGATGAACAGCTGCAGGGCGGCGTCGCCCTTGGCCGCCTGGAAGTACTCCACGCGAATGGCGTGGGTGCCGACCTGGAGGTGCACCGGCTGCTTCTTCTCGGCGGCGGTGTGGACGCCGTCGTTGTCGATGAGGAGCAGATCGTCGATGAACACCTTGGCGCCGTCGTCGGAGACGAGGCGGAGGGTGTAGTCGGCCTCGGTGGCCACCGTGAGCGGCCCGTCGTACACGATGCCGAAGAACTCGCTTCGGTTGGCGTCGACACCAGGGAAGCCGGTCTCGAACTTGCGCGAGCTCACGTTGAGCTCCTTCGCGAAGAGCGTGCCGGTGGGCTTCAGGGTGGCGAAGTCCGGGAGCTTCGTCGTCTCCGCCGGGAGCACGTAGATGTTGCCCATGAACGAGTCGGCGTCCGCCGTGGCGCCGCCGAACGGGGTGTCCGCGGTGACCACTGCCGGGTTGGCGGGCGTGGTGCCGCCGGACGAGGTGCCGCCCGACGAGGTGCCGCCGGACGAGGTGCCGCCCGAGGACGTGGTGCCGCCGGAGGAACCGATCTTCTTGTAGGCCGCGCCGCTACCCAGCATGCGGGCGCGCCAGGAGGGCGAGGCTCCGATCGGACGCGGCGAAGGGATGACGCCCGGAGCCGGCGGCGTGGCAGGCGTTGCCGCCGCGGTGCCGTTCGGGGTGGTGGGCTTGCTCCCAGCGTTCACGCTGAACTCGCAAGCGGCCACACCGGCAGCCAACAGACCCACTGCAACAAGTCCTCTCTTCATGTCCCAATCTCCTTCTCGCAGAACCAAAAGTAAGTCTCGAAACCCCCTAGTTAGACGGAGGTGCCGGCGTTTTCCATACAAGGTCAGTCGAAGTCCTCGATTTTCCAGGCTCCGCGCTCCTTCACGAGCTGAACCGTTCCGGCCCCGTAGGCCATCGTGGCCCGGTCGCCGGTCTCCTCGATGGTGGCCGTGGGCAAGGCCTGCTTGAGGGCCACCAGGACGAGCTGCATCTCATCCTTGTCGGCGCCCTCCCAGGCAGCCTTGAGCTTGGGGCCGTCGAGGCCTTCTTTGTGGGAGTCCGGGACGTAGCGCAAGATGATGTCGTAGCGCTTCTTGTCGAGGGCGCGGACGAAGCCCTGGAGCGCGTGACGCGGTGTGTCTTGCGCGTAGAGGTCCACCGCGGACGAATCGACGCGCCACTGGCCCCGCTCGAGGACGAGCTCCAGCTCCTGACCGTTGTCGGTGGTGACCACGGCCGTGACGACCGGCGCTGCGGTGGGGCGCGAGAGGGCCTTGGCGAGCTCCCGGACCTCCTCCGGGTTCTCCTTCACCATGCGTCGAAACGCCTCCGCCGAAACGCCCCGGCGGGCATCGGCGCTCAGCATGCGATATGCGTCGTCGGCGCGGCCGTCTTCGAGGGCCCGGGCATAGGTGCGCAGGGCGCTGTCGGGCGCTTCTGCGTTCTGCCCTGCGCATGCGGAGGCGCCCATCGCGGTCGAGAGCGCCAACGTGGCCAAGGCGAAACGACCGACGGTGAGGCAAGGGAATCGCGACATGCTCGCCCCGATTTCTAACATGGTGCGCAGGGAAGGGGCCGCAAATTTCGTCCCGCAGCGCGCCGGCGGGGGCGTCTTCGGGGGAGCCCCGGCGGCCCCGCGAAGACCACGATATGCGACGCAAAAACCGTCGCTTTCCGCTATCGTCGAGGTGTGCAAAGCCCTTCGGACCTCGAGCCGCTTCCGATCCTTCCCCTTCGCAACAGCGTCCTCTTTCCCGCGAGCGTGGTGCCCATCAACGTGGGAAGGGCCCGCAGCGTGCGACTGGTCGAGCATTTGCTCGGCCATGACCGCGCCCTGGTGGGGGTGCTGAGCCAGCGCAGCGCGCAGGTCGACGAGCCCGGTTTCGGCGACGTGTTCACCCTCGGCACCGTGGCCCGGGTCATCAAGGTGATCCGCCTCGGCCCCTCCAACTACTCGGTGGTGCTCCACGGTCTCTCGCGCTTCGAGCTGGTGGAGCAGGAGGGCCTGGAGCCCTTCATGCGCGCCAAGGTCCGGCGCCTCACCGACGAGCTGGAGCGCGAGCCGAAGCTCGACATCCTCGGCAACCAGCTGCGCGACGCCACGCGCGAGCTGCTCTCGCTCATGCCCAACCTCCCCAAGGAGACCGCGGGCGTCCTCGACAACGTGCGCGAGAACGGCGCCCTGGCCGACCTCATCGCCGCCAACCTCGACCTCGAGCAGGTCTCGGTGGAGGACCGCCAGCAGGTCCTCGAGACCCTCGACGTGAAGGACCGCCTCACCGCCGTGCTCGGCATGGTGAGCCGCCAGCTCGAAGTTCTACGGGTGCGTCGCGAGGTCTCCACCATGGTGGCCGACGAGGGCAAGACCCAGCGCGAGCAGGTGCTCCGGCAGCAAATGCGGAACATCAAAGAAGAGCTCGGTGAGTCCACCGAGGACGACGAGGTGGAGCAGCTCCGGGAGAAGCTCCGTCTCGCGCAGCTCTCCGAGGACGCCACCAAGATCGCCCGCAAGCAGCTGTCGCGCATCGCGAACATGCCGCAGCAGTCGGCGGAGTACAACGTCACGCGCACCTACCTGGAGTGGCTGGCCGATCTGCCCTGGCAGAAGACCACGCCCGACAAGATGGACGTGGCCGATTGCCGCCGTTGCCTCGAAGAGGACCACTTCGGCCTCGAGAAGGTGAAGCGTCGCATCGTCGAGTACATGGCGGTGCGCAAGCTCCGGGCCGACAAGAAGGGCCCCATCCTCTGCTTCATCGGTCCGCCCGGCGTGGGCAAGACCTCGCTCGGCCGCAGCATCGCCCGCAGCATGGGCCGCCGCTACCACCGCATCGCCCTCGGCGGCGTCCGCGACGAGGCCGAGATTCGCGGCCACCGTCGCACCTACGTGGGCGCGCTTCCGGGGCGGCTCATCCAGGGGATGAAGAAGGTCGGCGTCAAGAACCCGGTCATCGTCCTCGACGAGATCGACAAGATGGGCGTGGACATGCACGGCGATCCCGCCTCGGCGCTCCTCGAGGTGCTCGACCCGGCGCAGAACGACACCTTCCAGGACCACTACATCGACACGCCGTTCGATCTCTCGCAGGTGACGTTCCTCGCCACCGCCAACAACCCCGACACCATCCCGGGGCCGCTCTGGGACCGCCTGGAGATCATCGAGGTCCCTGGCTACACGCGCGCCGAAAAGCGCAACATCGCGCGGGAGTTCCTGGGTCCCAAGCAGATCTCCTCGCACGGCCTCACCCCCGAGCGCATCGAGTTCACCGAGGACGGCTACGACGCCATCATCGACGGCTACACCCGGGAAGCGGGCGTGCGCAGCTTGGAGCGCGAGGTCGGTGCAGTCTGCAGGCATGCCGCCATGCGCATCGCCGAGGGCGAGGAAGTGCACATCACGGTCGACCGCGAGATGGCCCAGAAGGTCCTGGGCTCGCCCCGGTACGTGCCCGATCTGGCGGAGCGCACCTCGCACCCGGGCGTATCCACCGGCCTCGCCTGGACGCCGTCTGGCGGCGACATCCTCTTCATCGAGGCCACGCAGATGCCCGGCAAGGGCGACGTGCGCATCACCGGCAACCTGCGCAGCGTCATGAACGAGTCGGCGCACACCGCCGTGTCGTTCGTGCGTTCCCGGGCCGAGCAGCTGGGCCTCGATCCCGAGTTCCTCAAGACCGTCGACCTGCACCTGCACGTGCCCAAGGGCGGCACGCCCAAGGACGGCCCCAGCGCCGGCGTCGCCATCTTCACTGCGGTGGCCTCCCTGCTCCTCGGCTATGCCGTGCGCCGCGACTTCGCCATGACCGGCGAGATCACCCTGCGCGGCGCGGTCCTCCCGGTGGGCGGCATCAAGGAGAAGCTCCTGGCCGCGCACCGCGCCGGCATTCGCGAGGTGCTGATCCCCGAAAAGAACAAGCAAGACCTCGACGACGTGCCGAACGACGTCCGGGCCGAGCTCAAGATTCATCTCATCTCGCGGGTCGATCAGGTCCTGCCGCTCGTCCTGGAGCCCAAGGTCAGCGGTTCGCGAGAGCCGGGCGACGATGCCGTGGCTCCGTAGCCAGCTCCTCGAGCTGCGCCGTGGCAGGCCGCTCGCGGTGGCGGTGGTCGCGGCGTTCGTGGTCATGGGCGCCGTGGGCTTCTTGCCGCTCTTCGGCGGCCCCGGTTACGAGCACGCCCTCGCCACCGGCTTGCTCTTGCCGGGGCTCACCGCCGCCACCACCGCGCTCGATCTCACGCGGCCCGGGCGCATCTTGCCCTCGGCCCTCGGAGCCTGTCTCGAAGGGGCGCGCAACGGCGCGATCCTGGCATCCATCTCCCTGGCGACGGCGGTGCTGCACCTGGTGCACGTGCGCACGTGCGATCCCTTCGGACAGGTGCCGCTCTTCTTCCTCACGGCCTTCTTCGGCTGCGTGCTGGCGGGCGTCTACGGTGCGGTGCTCGCGGAGCTCGCGGTGCGCGGACGAAAGCGTCGGCGGCTCCTCGCCATCGGGCTCTCGGTGGCGGCGGTGCTCCTGTGCGTGGCGGTGAGCGTGGGCCGCTTCGTCACCTCACCGATGATCTTCGCCTTCGACCCGTTCGTCGGCTACTTCAGCGGCACCCTCTACGACACCATCGTCAACCCCGGCACTGCACTCTACACCTATCGCCTGGGCACCCTCACGACCATCGCCGCGGTGCTGGCCATCGCCTCGGGGCTCGACCGCAAGAGCGACGGGCGCGTCGACCTCCGCTCGCTCCTGGGCGCCAAGCTGCGACTGGGGATCGGCGTCGCGTTCGCGGTGGGCAGCCTGGCCATCACCGCCGAGGGCGCCACGCTCAACCACTGGCACACGAAAGAGACCATCACCGAGGCTCTGGGCGGCCACCGCGAGGGTCCGCGTTGCACGGTCGTGTATCCGAAGGGCACGCGGGTCGACGAGGCCGACCTCTTGCTGCGCGACTGCGAGGGGCAGCTGGCCCACGTGGAGCGCACCATGGGCACGCGCGGACCCGAGCGCGTCACCGCGTTCTTCTTCGCCAGCCCCGACGACAAGAAGCGCTTCATGGGCGCGGCCCACACGTATATCGCCAAGCCCTGGCGCCACGAGGTGTACCTGCAGGTGGGGGGCTTCCCGCATCCGGTGCTGGGTCACGAGCTGGCGCACGTGGTGGCCGGTAGCGTGGGGCAAGGGCCGTTCCGGGTGGCCGGCGAGTGGGGCGGGCTCTTGCCGAACCCGGGCCTCATCGAGGGCATGGCCTCGGCCATCTCGCCCGACGACGAGGACCTCACCGACGCGCAGTGGGCGCGGGCCATGAAGGATCTCGATCTGCTTCCGCCCATGGGCCGGATCTTCTCCCTGGGCTTCCTCGGCGAGTCGTCGGCCAAGAGCTACACCGTGGCCGGTGCCTTCGTGCAGTGGGTCATGGACCGCTTCGGGCTCCCCACGCTGCATTCGTGGTACGGCGGAAAGTCTCTCGACGGGCTCACGTCGCTCTCCTGGGCCCAGCTCGACGCAGCGTTCAAGGCCTACCTCGACACGGTGGAGTTTCCGCCGGCGGCCAAGGCCTTCGCCGAAGCCAAGTTCAAGCGGCCGGGGGTGTTCGGACGCGCCTGTCCGCACCTGGTGGATCGCCTGCGCGGTGAGGCCGATGCGTGCCGTGAAGCGGCCGACGTACCCTGCGCGCGGGCCGGTTACGACGCGGTGCTGGCCAAGGATCCGGACGACTTCAACGCGCGCATCTCCCGCGGCGTCCTCGAGCTCAAGCTGGGCGATCAGGGGCAGGGGACCTCGGTGCTCGCTGCGCTCGCGTCCGACGCGCGCATCCCCCGGCCGTACCAGAACCGCGCCGACGAGGCCCTCGCCGATGGCGATCTGCAGTCGGCCGACGCGGCCCGGCACAAGAGCGCCGCCGATCGCTATCGCAAGCTCTCCGCCGAGGCGGTGGACGAGGACCAAGGCCGCACCTACGACGTGAAGCTCTTCGCCGCCGAGCACCCGGAGGCGCGACCCGCCATCGTGGCACTCCTGGTGGGGTCCGATCCCCGGCGCGGTCCCGATCTGTTCCAGGGGGGCGTGCGCCTCGGCGAATGGAGCCAGGCGCCGCTCGCGCGCTATCTCATCGGCAAGAACCTGGCGCAGCACGGCTTCTACGACGACGCGCGGCCGTTCCTCGCCACGCCCGATGCCACCTTGCCTCCGCGGGTGCGGCGCGAGCTGGTCCGGCAGCGGGCCATCACCGCCTGCGTGCGCCGGGAGAAGAACGAGCTCCTGGAGATGCGTGCACGGTACACGGGTCAGCCGGCCGAGGGTGATCCGTACCTGGGCACCGCCGGTGGGCGCAAAGCCGCGCTGGTGCGGCTCATCGATCGCTGCCTCCTCGCGGAGTAGCGTCGGTAGGGTCATGAAATTGCAGGCGATTCTCGCTCTGTAAAGGACTGCAAACGGGTCCATCGAAGGCGCGCGCCCGCCGTCTATCCATGCGAGGCCAATGCGGGCCTCGGTCACTCACCCGGTTCGTTTGCTTCCGAGGTCCTCACCATGCGCGCAATGTTCGTCGCTCTCGCCCTCTCCGTCTCCGTCTTCACTGCCGCGCTGACCGCGGGCGCCGAGGAGCCGAAGGCGAACTTCCCGATGCCGGCGGCGGCGTACAAGGCTCGCGAGGCCTCGCACATCGAGAAGTCCCGGGTCCGCATGGAGTCGCACATCGCGTCGAAGAAGCTCGACGCCGAGCAGGCCAAGCTGGTGCGCGCGCGCTTCGAGACCAGCGTCGTCAAGATCAACCAGGCGGTCACCAAGGTGAGCGCCGACGGCACCGTGACCAAGGACGAGGCCAAGGAAGTGCGCCAGGCGGGCCACTTCGGGCGCCGCCTCCACGGCAAGCGCGTCAAGAACTGACCTTTTGCATTCGCGGGCCTGACGGGGCCAGCTTGCTTGCTTCCTTATCTTGGGTTTCTTGGTTACCGCTTCGTAAAGGTTCGCAAAGGAGGGCATCAAAAACTGGCGTCCGGCCCGCGTCCATGCGAGACCCGAGGAGCCCCGATTCACCAGGTAGGATGTTCATGAAGCCCAGCACCCTCGTTGCAGCCCTCCTCGCCCTCTCCGTCGTCACCGCTGCCTTCGGCGCCAGCGCCGAAGAAGCGCAGAAGGGGCACCACAAGTTCCCCATGCCGGCGGCCGAGTTCAAGGGCAAGCACGAGGCGCGCATCACCAAGGCTCGCGCCAAGCTCGAAGAGCGCATCAAGGCCAAGAGCATCGACGCCGAGAAGGCGAAGCTCATGCGCGCTCGCTTCGAAGGCAGCGTCGTCCGCGTGAATCAGGCGGTCGCCAAGGTCACCGCCGACGGCACCGTGACCAAGGACGAGGCGAAGGAGGTCCGCGCCGCCGCCAAGGAGGCGCGCGCCGAGGCCCACCGCGAGGCACACAAGAAGGCGCCGAAGAAGGAAGAGCCCAAGCCGAAGAAGGAAGAGCCCAAGAAGTAGCTCGGCCCCCCGGCAACCACGAAAGAGCCCGCGACGCCTCGGCATCGCGGGCTTCTTTGCGTCTACTACGGCGTGGCGGCGAGACCGCCCAGTCTGCGCGGCTCGGCGGCCCCCAGCCACTCGCTGCCCACGCGGCCGATGCCCGGCGCGTCGGCGATGTGCCCCATCTCCTTGAAGACGTAGCCCATGGTCAGGAGCTTCTGGCGCGTGGGCTCTGCGAGGCCATTCTTCTCGAAGGCGACCTGGTCGGGCATGTGCTGCATGTGGAACCGGGGCGCGCTCACGGCGGCGCCGATGTCCATGCCGAAGTCGACCACGTTCGAGATCTCCTGCAGCACCGCGGTGATGATGGTGGGGCCGCCGGCGCCGCCCACCACCAGCTCGAGGGTGCCGTCGGCCGAGGTGACCAGGGTGGGGGCCATGGATGAGAGCATGCGCTTCTTGGGCGCGATGGCATTGGGCTCGCCCTGCACCAGGCCGAAGCCGTTGGCGGTGCCCGGCACCGAGGCGAAGTCGTCCATCTCGTTGTTGAGGACGAAGCCCGCGCCCTTCACGGTGACGCCGGAGCCGAACCACCAGTTGATGGTGGTGGTGAGCGCCACCGCGTTGCCTTCGGCGTCGACCACCGAGAAGTGCGTGGTGTGGGGGCCTGTGCCGGAGGCGGGGCCGTCGACCTTGATGTCCGCCGACGGGGTCGCGCGATCGGCCTGGATGCCGGCGCGCTGTTCCTTGGCCCACTCGTCGGAGAGGAGCCGGTCCACCGGGAGCTTGGCGAAGTCGGGATCGCCGAGCTTGGCGTTGCGCGCCGCATACGAGCGCCGCATGGCCTCGAAGACGTAGTGCAGCGCCTCCGGCGACTGAAAGCCCAGCGCCTTCAGATCGTAGCCCTCGAGGATGTGGAAGATCATGGCCAGCGTGAGCCCGCCGGAGGAGGGCGGGGGCATGGAGATGACGTGGTGCCCGCGGTAGTGGAAGGTGATGGGCGTGCGCCACTTGGGCTTGTAGCCCTTGAGATCGGCGGCGGTGACGATGCCGCCGTCGGCCTTCATCTGCGCCACGATGGCGTCGGCGGTGGGGCCCTCATAGAAGCCGGCGGGGCCCTTCTGCGCGATGCGCTCGAGCGCTGCGGCGAGCTCCGGGTTCTTGAAGGTCGAGCCCACCGCCAGCGGCTGGCCACCCGGGAAAAATAGGTCTGCGGACGTCTTGTACTTCTTCAGGCGATCGCCGGCCTTCAAGGTGTCGGCGAAGCCCGCGTCCACCGCGAAGCCGTCCTTGGCGAGGGCGATGGCCGGCGCCAGGAGCTCGGCCCAGGGCTTCTTGCCCTGACCCTTGTGAAGCTCCCAGAGGCCGGCGACGCTCCCCGGGACGCCCACCGACTTGATGCCTTCGCGGGCGTCCTTGCTCGGCTTGCCCTCGGCGTCGAGGTACATGTCGCGCTTGGCGGCGCCGGGCGCGGTCTCGCGAAAGTCGAGGGCCTTGAGCTTGCCGCCCACGCGCGTGACCGCGAAGCCGCCGCCCCCGATGTTGCCGGCGGTGGGGTAGGTGACCGCGAGGGCGAAGGCGGTGGCGACCGCCGCGTCGATGGCGTTGCCACCCTTGGCGAGGACGTCCTTGCCCACGTTGGTGGCGAGCGCGTTGTCGGTGACCACCATGCCCTTGGTACCCTTGACCACCACCGGCGCGGCGTACGGCCAGGGCTCGGCGACGGGGGCCTTCGGCGCGGCATCGGCGCTGCCCGCGTCGAGCGCCAACGGCGGGGCCGTGAG
>JABFRG010001037.1 GCA_013141295.1 Polyangiaceae bacterium | reverse complement strand
GACCTGGCGATCGCGGTCGGCGCCCGCGCTGCTGCCGCTCGGCTTGGGCGCGCCGCCGCCGTTGTTTCCTGGCCCTTGTCGATCACGGTCCGGCCCCGGAGCGTCGGTATCGGAGCTCGCCGCCGGAGGCGCGGACGGCTTTGGCCCGCCTGCCGCGCCAGGCGTGCTCGGCGGCGCGGGAGGGTGGTAGTTCGATGCCGTCGATCCGGGCGCGGAGCGCGTCCACCCCACGATGCCGCCGCTGTAGAAGATGGTGGGCGCGGGGGCGCTGGTCGTGTTCGGACTGACCTTGATGTCGGTGACGGTTTGCCCTGCGCCCTTCTTCACCCCCTTCTCGAACGCGCTCTGTCGCGCCGCGCCTGCGCCGCCGCCTTTCTGCCCGATGAAGTGCAGGTCGAGGCTGAGGTCGCGCAGGATCTCCACGCGGAGCTTCAACTTGTTCTTCCCGGGAACGCTCGACGCCTCGGTTCCGTCTTGCGATCGAGGATCGCGTCCGAGGATCGGGTCGACCGGACGCTCCGGGCCCGCGGTTGCGGAGTCGGAGGTGTCGCGGATGGGCTCGGCGCCCTCCGTGGATGCGCTCGCCGACGACGCGAGCGTAGAAACCCCGACCAGCACCGCACACGAGAGCGTCTTCATTCTTCAGCCTTCCTTCATCAGCACGAACCCATGCGCATCGAGCCGCGCTCACACTTAGACGTACGCCTCGACCGAGCGATTCGGCACCTTCACGCCGCCCCCACCGTACACCGCGCCCTCACCGGGTGATGCTCCCCTGGGCAACCCGGCAAACCATCGCAATCACTACACAATCCGTACATGGGACGGGGCAAGCTCCGGAACCGAGGGAACCACCGAACGGACCGCAGATCGGCGCTCTGCGGCCGGGCTGCTTTGCGACGCCGTGCGGGCGCCCGGCGAACTTTTTCGTGGGTTTCCGCCCGGACCTGGAGAATAAGGAGAGCATGTCGAACGTGTATGCGGTGATCATGGCGGGCGGCTCGGGGACGCGGTTCTGGCCAGCGTCGCGCGAGATGCGGCCGAAGCAGCTCCTCGAGTTCCGGGCCGGCGAGGCCTCGCTCCTGGCAGCCACGGTGGAGCGCCTGCTCCCGCTGGTGCCGGCTTCGCATCAGTACGTGGTCACTGCTGCGCGTCTGGGCGCGGAGACCGAAGCCGCGGTGCCCGGCCTTCCGGCTGCGCAGGTGCTGCGGGAGCCGGCGCCACGCAACACCGCGCCGTGCGTGGCCTGGGCCACCTGGGAGATCCTCGCGCGCGATCCCGACGCGCGCATCATGGTGCTCCCGAGCGATCACGTCATCGAGCGACCCGAAGCCTTTCGCGCTGTGCTCGAAGAGGCGCTGGCGGGCGCCGACCTGGGTCGCCTCACCACCGTGGGCATCGTGCCCACGCGGCCCGAGACCGGCTACGGCTACATCGAGGTGGGCGCGCCGCTGGAGAAGTCGGTGCACGAGGTGGCGCGCTTCGTGGAGAAGCCCGATCTCGGCCGAGCCCAGGAGTACGTGGCGTCGGGGAAATACTTGTGGAATGCAGGTATGTTCTTCTTCCGCGCCAAGGACATGGAGGCGGCGGTGCGCGCGCATCTGCCGGAGGTCGCCAAGGGCCTCGACGCCATCCGCGAGAACCCGGCGTCGCTCCCCGACGTGTTTCCGACGCTCACCAGCATCTCGGTGGACCACGGGGTGATGGAGAAGGCGGGCAACCTCGCGGTGGTGAAGGGCGACTTCGGCTGGAACGACGTCGGCAGCTGGCAGAGCGCCTGGGAGCTCGCCGCCAAGGACGCGCACGGCAACGCCCTCCCCGAAGGGGGCGTGGCCATCGACGCCACCGGCAACCTGGTGCGGCGCCTGACCAGCGATCCGTCGCCCAAGATGGTGGCCCTGGTGGGCGTGCACGATCTCGTGGTGGTCGATACCGGCGACGCACTCCTGGTGATGCCCCGGGAACGCGCGCAGGATGTACGGCTGGTGGTGGAAGCGCTCAAGGCGCAGACCCCCAAGCGCTTCTTGTAGAGGCGCAGCTCACGGAGCGCGCGGGCGAAGTCGACAGCTCGCCTGCGCGCCCTTCGTCGTGTCGAGCTCCAGCATGCACGGCTCGTACCCGGCGCGCTCGAGCCGCACCGTCAGCGGCGGGGAGCGGCCTGCAACCGTGAATACGAGGGGCGTCGAGCCCATGAGCTTTCCGTCGACGAAGACTTCTGCCGCGCTCGGCTCCGATCCGATGACCACCATCCCGGGCTCCAGCGTACGGGTCGGTGGCGCAGGCTCCGGCGACCGCGGGGGTGGCGGCGCGCGGAGCACGTGCTCCGGGAACAGCACCCGGCCGTCGGTATCGCGCACCGTTGCGCGGAGCAGGGGCAAGAGATCGGCGGCCCGGAGAGTGGCGTCCGCACGGACGTCGATCTGCCGGTCGGCATGCGAGCGGCGCTCGCCCGACGCACCGGGCCAGCGCGCGTCGACGATACGCCGGAGTGCGGCGGTCAATCGCTGCGCGCGCGCCGGCGTATCGT
>JABFRG010000667.1 GCA_013141295.1 Polyangiaceae bacterium | reverse complement strand
GGGCTCAACCACGCCCGGTGGGGGCCCCATACTTCGCAGCCGCTCGCCACCTCGTCGGGGCCGCACTCGGTGCGCACGTGGATGTGGTCGTCGTGGAGGCCGCCGGGCTTCGGCTCGTGGAGCGTCTCGTCGGCGCGTCGCAAGAGCTCGCCGGACTCGCCGCGGGCGGTGGCCCAGTCGAGCAGAATGGCTTTCACGTTGTGGTTGCAAAAGAGCCACTGCACCCGCGCTTCGCGGTCGAGGAGGAGCGTGCGCACCAGGATCCACTCGCGTGCCACGTCGAAGCGGAGGAAGCGCTTGCCCTTGTCGTCGTGGGCGAGGCCGTCGGGCTCCACGTGGATGAAACCCGGGCTCACCACCGGGGCGCCGTCGAGGGTCTCCATGTAGAGGAGCAAGTCGGCATCGCGGCCCGAGCGATGCGAGAGATGCGGGAGCAGGGTGCCGCCATCGCGCTTCGACAGATCGCCGATGCCGAGGTGGGCGCCGGGCCGCAACGCCTCGACCATGGCCGCGGCGTGGACGATGGTGGAGACGAAGCGCGGAATCGCAAAGTGCCGATCGTCGCCCCGGAGCCACTCGTAGCCGGGGCCTTGGCGTGGAAGCTCCGCACCGCGCACCAGCACGCCGCGATGGGGATAGCCCACCGAGCCCTCCACGCCGGGCGTCAGGGGGGAGGGCGCATGAATGCACCCGACGCTCGCCGTGAGCGAGAGCGCGACCGCGGCCAGCTCGAGCGTTCGATGCACCCCTCGGCCATACCACAGGCCACTTCTCGTTTGGAGACCTCGCGCGTACGTCATCGCGACGAGACCCCGCGAGGGTGGACGAAGTGGTCCATGCACGCGCGAACCCGGCGCGACGACCGCAGCTCGGGCAGGGTGAGGAGCCAAACGGCGCGGCTGTGCGCGGCCTGAATCGGTCCGATACGACGGAGCCTCGGATCGTGGTCACCCTCGGAGCACGCGAGGAAGTGGACGCCCAGGCCGGACGCGATGGCTTCGCGCAACGCAAGCGAGGTGACGTCCAGCCGGAGCGCGATCCTGGCCCCGGGCGCGTTCTCGTCGAGCCATTCGTCGAGCCACCGCGCGCCCAGTCGCTCGTCCCAGTGCAGCCACGGCCATGCGGACCAGGGAGCCTTGGGACCAACCCGCCTGGCGAGCTCGCGACTCGCGTACACCGCGAAATCGACCCGACCGACCTTGCGGCCCACCAGGTGCGGGGGCGGAGCGTTGGTCATGCGAAGCGCGACGTCTGCCTCGCGCCGCGTGAGCGATGCCTCGGTGTCGGTGCAGAGCACCGTGAGCTCCACGCCGGGGAAACGCTCGAGAAACGAGGAGAATACCGGGGCATACCGGCGAAACAGGATGTCCATGGTCGTGACCCGGAGCTTCCCCTCGAGCTTCGGGTCGCCGCCCAGCACGCGCGCCTCCAGCGCGAGTACCTCGGCTTCGGTGCGCTCCGCGGAGCGAATCACGTGCAGGCCCGCCGCGGTCGCGACGTAGCCGTCGTCGGTCGGCTCGAAGAGCAGCGTCCCGAGCGCACCCTCGATTCCCTTCAAGCGACGAGCGACGGTGGTGTGCGTCGCGTGGAGCACCTTGCCGGCCTTGCTCAGCTTGCGGTGGCGCGCGAGCGCGAGCACGAAGCGAAGATCGTCCCAGTCCATGCTGTGCAAAATCACACAGCAACGGCGAATGAACAAGCATGGACGGTTCGTTTGCGCACAGTAGGTTGTCGACATGAGCTGCTCCCGCCCCACCGTTCCGCCGATCTTTGCCGCGCCCTTCTCCCGGGTTGCGCTCCCCGAGGCCCGCGTGGTGCTCTCCACCCTCTGGGTCTTCGTCATGCTGAACTACCTCTACGCGGACGTGCTCAGCTTGATGGACCCGGTGCTCCTTCCCCAATGGGTGAGCGGGCACGTCGATGGTCTGACCATCACGCGCCCCTTCCTCTTGGCCGCGGCGGTGATGATGGAAGTGCCCATCGCGATGGTGCTCCTCGCGCGCTTGTTGCCGTACCGGCCGAACCGATGGACCAACATGATCGCCGGATCGTTCAAGACGGTGGCGGTCGCAGCGTCATTGGTCGTCGGTCGACCCAACATGCATTACGCATTTTTCGCGTCCATCGAGATGGTCACGACGGTGCTCATTGTTGCGCTTGCGCTTCGATGGGAACCGCCACAGGCCACTTCTCGTTTGGACGGTTTGGCGCCATGATACGGGCACGATGAACGCACGCCTCTCTCTTGGTTCGGCTCTCCTCCTTCTGGTCGCTTCCGGCTGCGACAAGCCCTCGGACCCTGCGCCGAAGGGCAATGCGACGGCGGAGCCGACGGCCACCGTGGCCAGCGCTGTCCCGACCGTGAGCGCGGCGCCTTCCGCCAGCTCGGCGCCGACCGCCACCGCGGTGGCCTCGACCACGGCGAGCGCTCCCGCCAGCGCCGCCACCACCAAGGCATCGGCTGCAGCGTCGGCCAGCGCCAAGGCCAGCGCGTCCGCTGCCGTGGCCAGCGCCAGCGCATCCGCGG
>JABFRG010000789.1 GCA_013141295.1 Polyangiaceae bacterium | reverse complement strand
ATCATCCCTCGACTCCTTCTGGCGGCGACCCTTCGCCTCGCCGGTAGAACCTCAGGAACCCATCGTTAATTCCGCGAACCCTTCGAAATTACGCAGCTTCGGGCCGTCGGAATGGAGCCGCACCCAACCGGCTTCCCTTGTCGCACTCAGAGTTGAGTACATTGGGCCGGTCGCAGGTGCCGTTTGGGTACACGGCGTTGCTGGGCGTGAGGTTGCTCGTGGGTACGAGCGTGCTCGTCGCGCTGTCACAGTTGAAGTCTGGAACCGCTATACCAATCGCTGCGGTGCACTTGTCGGCGTATTCGACCAGGGTGTCCGCCCGGACCGGCGTGGTGTCGCACTCGGCCCCGTACCCCTCGAAGGCGTGCTGACTGGTGCCTAGATCAACGCGCCCACCGCGCATTTGCGGGTCTTCGGACGAGCACGCGCCTACTGCGCCGAGCGCACCCAACATGAGCCCCGCGAGTGCGAGAGACGAGACGAGACGAGACTTCATAGGACCCTCCCCAACTTTCGTTTCCTAGGTCGAAAGAAAAGCACGCCGTCACGCCCCCGTCAAGCTATGCCGACTCAGGCGAAATGCGTGTATGGTGCACGCAAGCGCTATCGCCAGCCGGCGCCGTTGGCGAAGGTCTCGTGGTCCACGGCGGTGCTCCACTCCGGATCGTCGCCGGTCTTGAGCTCCCAGGCCAGGCTGGGCACGCCGAGGAGCGCTTCGAATTCGAGGTCCGGGGGCATCGCGGTGGGGTCGCGGAGCACCTTGGCGTAGAAGGCCTCGCCATTGGCCACCACCACGCAGCGGGCGTAGAGGAAGGCGTCCACCGAGAAGGGCGCGTCGTCGCCCTTCCAGCCGTCCTCACCCATGTGCTCGGCATGGGCCCGGGTGTCGAGAAGATACAGCTTGTGCGAGAGCGTCTCGGCGAACTGCCGGATGCGTCGCTCGGAGCCGGCGCCGAGCTCGGCCACCAAAGGGCCGATGACCGCGTCGTCGTCGCCGCTCTTGTCCCAGGCGAGGAGATCGATGAGCCGCCAGAACGAGCGATCGGCCATCGGGTCCTCGGGCTTCTGCGCGCGGGCGCGCTGCTTCGTGCGCTCCGCTTCGTCGGCTTCCTCTTCCGCCCCCATCTCGCGTTCGAAGCTCGCCCGGTCGTGGGCCCAGCGCCACTCGGCGTGGACCTCCGGATAGATGTTCTTGAAGGCGCCGGCGTAGGCATTGCACTGCTGCTTCTGCTCCGCCGCCGTGAGCGCGATGTGCCCCACGCGAATCAGCTCCGGGCCCGGCTTGCCGTCGAGCCAGTCCTCCGCGCGGCTGCCCTTGAACGCGAAGCGATGCTGGCGGAGCACTTCCAGGAGCTGCGGATCGTCGATCCGCGGCGGTTTCGCGCCGATGTACGGGGTATGCGCCACGTGCTGCGATTTGCCCTTCACCGCGAGGATGCGCACGGCGCCGAAGCGGCCGTCCGGAAGCGGGTACGCGTAGATGTCGCCCGGCTGAACGGGCCGCGGCGCGGCGCTCCCGTCGTCGAGCCGCGGACGATTTGGTTTCTTCGGCGGCTTCGCGTTCGCCGACTTTTCCCGTCGCTCCGGAGGCGCGAGCCTCGCCTTCGCGCGCTGGGCCTTGCTGGGCTTCTTGGGTGCCATGGGAGCAGCCGTACCAGGCTCCGGGGCCGCGCGTCAGTTCTTCGGTACGAACTTCTCCTGGCGCATGAAAAGATTCACCGCTTCAACGTCGCCTCGCCGTCGCAAGTCTCCTTCGAGAACGTCGGCCCACGCTCATTGGGCAGCTGTAGCGGAGTCCACGGCTGTCGCCGGGCAGCGCCTGCGCCTGATGCGGCGCTCTCAGGCGGCGTCGGGGAGCGCGAGGGTGGCGTCGACGTTCGCGCCGCGTGGAGGGGAGCGGGATCGGACGGCTGCCATTCGGGATGCGTACCCTCGCCTTGCACCGGGTCTAGAGGACCGATAGCCTCGCCGCCGTGCCCGAAGCGGTCATCGTATTTCACCCGGCGATCGACGACGATGATGTCGTCGCCGTGATGCAGCCCGAAGACTTCATCCTCCTGCCGAAGCCGCCGTTCCTGCGTTTCGTCGGGCGCAGCGACGACGCCTGGGGTCGACGGGTGCTGCTGTACCGCGGCGACGGCGACCTCGTCGCGAACTTGGTCGTCTGCCACCTCACGGGGTTGCGCTTCGTGCACGTTGTCGGCGCGCTCGCCAACAACGTCGCCGTCGCGATCATCGCCGCCCAGACCGCCAGTGGTCAGCCGCGCTTCCCGCTCGACCACATCGTCGCCTTCGCCGCGCACGCCGACAACGAACGTGACCGCGTGCAGTCGGCGACGGTGCTCTCGGTGGCGGCCCTGGATTGGAGCGACGACGTCGCGCGGGCCGTGCGGGCGTTGCTCGCCGACGAGGAGACGCGGATTGCGGTGGCGGAGCGCATGACCTACCGCTGCCCGCCCGAGATGGTCGCGCTGCTCGAGGAGGCCGCCGCAGCCGACGCCGACCCCACCCGTCGCGCCGCGCTCACGC
>JABFRG010001272.1 GCA_013141295.1 Polyangiaceae bacterium | reverse complement strand
TGGGCAACGTGCTCTCCGCGGGCATCGGCCAGGCGCCGGCACGCCAGGCGCTCATCTACGCAGGAATTCCCAACACCGTCCCCGCCACCACCGTGGGCAAGGTCTGCGGCTCGGGTCTCCAGGCCGTGGTGCTCGCGGCCCGCACCATCGCCCTCGGCGAGAACGATCTCGTCATCGCCGGCGGCATGGAGTCGATGTCGAACGTGCCGTACTACCTCGAGAAGGCGCGCACCGGCTACCGCATGGGCAACGGCACGCTCATCGACGGCATGATCCACGACGGCCTCTGGGATCCGTACGGCAACGTGCACATGGGCGCCTGCGGCGACAAGTGCGCGGCCGAGTACAAGATCACCCGCGAGGCCCAGGACGAGTACTCCAAGGAGAGCTTCCGTCGCGCCCTCGCTGCGCAGAAAGAGGGCCTCTTCGACGCCGAGATCGAGGCGGTCATGGTGCCCCAGCGCAAGGGCGACCCCATCGCGGTGAAGCAGGACGAGGGCCCTTCCAAAGGCGACCCCAGCAAGTTCGGCGCGCTCAAGGCCGCGTTCACCAAGGACGGCACCATCACTGCCGCCAACGCCTCTTCCATCAACGACGGCGCCAGCGCCCTGCTCCTCGCCAGCGAAGCCGCTGTGAAGAAGCACAACCTGACGCCGCTCGGGCGCATCGCCGGCTGGGCCAACGCCGCGCAGGCACCGGAGTGGTTCACCACCGCGCCGGCCAAGGCCATCGAGCGCGTGAACACCAAGCTCGGTCTCAAGGCCACCGACATCGATCTCTACGAAATCAACGAAGCCTTCGCGGTGGTCTCCATGGTGTGCGCGCAGTTGGTGGGCATCGGCACCGACCGCGTGAACGTACGCGGCGGCGCGGTGGCCCTCGGTCACCCCATCGGCGCCAGCGGCGCCCGCGTGCTCACCACGCTCCTCCACACCATGAAGGACCAGAACAAGAAGCGCGGCCTCGCCACCCTGTGCATCGGTGGCGGCGAAGCCGTCGCGCTGGTCGTCGAGCGGTGATTCGCCCGCGGGAGCTGTCGCGCGACGTTGCGCTCTTCGCGGCGCGCACGCCGACGCTCCCGCCCGCTACCCACACCAATAGCTACGCGCTGGGCTCCCGCGAGGTGATCGTGGTGGAGCCCGCGACCCCTTTCGACGAAGAGCGGCAGGCCTTCGCCGAGTGGATCCGCGGGCTGCCCAGCCAGGGGCGGCGCGCGGTGGCCATGTTCGCGACGCATCATCACCCGGACCACGTGGGCGCCATCGACCTGGCCCGCGATCTGGGCCTGCCCTTGTGGATGCACGCAGAGACGGCGGCGCGCCTTCCCGGCGTCGTGTGCGATCGCGCCCTCGAGGACGGCGACGAGCTGGCGCTCGACGGGCCGCTCCCCACCGTCTGGACCGCGCTCCACACACCCGGGCACGCGGCGGGCCACGTCTGCTTGTGGGAGAAGACGCAGCGAACGCTGATCGCCGGCGACATGGTGGCCAGCGTGGGAACCATCCTCATCGCGCCGGGCGAAGGTCATATGCGCACCTACCTCGCGCAGCTGGCGCGACTCGAGGCCCTCGACGCGCGGCTCGCGCTGCCCGCGCATGGCGAGCCCATCGACGCGCCTTCGACGCTGTTTCGAAGGTACATCGAGCACCGCGGCCTCCGGGAGCACAAGGTGCGCGCGGCAGTGAGCGCCGCCGGCGAGGGGACGCTGGCAGACCTGGTGGCACTCGCGTACGACGACACGCCGGTGTCGATCTGGCCGTTCGCGATGATGAGCCTCGAGGCGCACCTGGTGAAGCTGGTGGAGGACGGCGAGGTCGCGCTCGAGGGCGGTCGCTATTCCACCGCTCAGCGAACGTAGACCTCGAGGCGTCGCTTCTGAAAGGAAGCTCCGTTCTGTGCGAAGGTCCAGTCGGGCTGGCCGGTCTCGGCCCTGCCGATCCCGAGGTCGTACGAATCGCCCTGGGCCCATCGGTTGAAGGCGATCACCGGCGAGCCGCCCACGTGCAGCTGCATCGAGCCGTAGCAGTCGGGCTCGGTGAGACCGATCTCGTCGTGGCTGTCGTAGGCCCCGTCTGCGCCCTCGCCATAGCAGTTGGACCAGAGCTCGATGGATCCGGGGGTGGGAACGAGTATGTCGGGCTGCCGGGCGGCGTAGGAGCGGACCACCATGTTGCTGGTGGGAACGTCGAAGATGCGGTCGACCGGTACGCCCAGCTGGGCCGCGTCGGTGGTGAACGCGTCGAGCTCCACCCACACTTCTTCGGCGTCGAGCCGGAGAACGTAAGCCACACGCGCGAACGCCCCCACCGAGGCCGTGCGATTCACCGCATACGGAACGTCGCCGGCGGCCGCCCATCGACCGGAGACAGGAATGTCCAGGGCGAGCGCGAGTCGGTAGTCGCAGCTCGGGCCCGCGGTGCCGTCGGCGCACGCAGTCGTGCAGTCCTGGCCGGTGAACCCGACGCGACACTTCACGGGCGCTGCATCGGGCGGCGGCAGCCCCACGTCCCCGTCGACGCCAGCGTCCGGAGCGCCCCCCGCGTCGGCCACCGGCGCCACCCTCGCGCCGCCGCTGGAGAAGCCCGTGAGGTCGACGCTCAGGCTACACGCCACGGACGTGCTCAGAACCACTGCGAGAGCAGCACCGGAGAAGCGTCGCGAGGCACGACCCTTCCGGAGCGATCGATGGACCACGGTTTCAGCGTAGCACGCACGCCCCGTGGGCACCGTCCGCACGCAAATTCGCCACAGGTGAGCGCTGGGTGCGCGCTAGGAAGCGATGGAACCAAGGGATTTCCAGGGCACGCGGGGGGCACGACGGTTGCAGCAAGGGCGCTTCGTGAATGCACCGCCGCCCCCCGGTACCGTCCCCGTCTCGCCCGCGCCACCGGTGAACGTCACGCAGGTGATGGTCGGGCTGGCGGCGATGTGCGTGATCGTCACGGCGCTGAAGCTGGCGGCCTCCTTCCTCATCCCGCTGGTGTTCGCGGCGATCCTCGCGGCGCTGTTCTCGCCGCTCGTCACCTGGGTATCGCACCGCGGAATCCCGCCCATCGTGGGCGCGCTTCTGGTGCTTCTTATCGAGGTGGCGATCCTCTCCCTGGTGGCCGTGGTCCTGGCCATGGCAGCGTCGGAGGTCACGCAGCGTGCGCCCTACTACGGCGCGCGCACCCAAGAGGGGCTCGAGACGCTCCGGTACACGGCGGGGCGCCTGGGCATCCACCTTCAGATGCCCAACGCTTCGAACATCGGCGATCACGTCATGCCCATCGTCGGCGTCGCCGCGGGCAAGTTCGCCACCACCGCTTCGGATCTCGCCGTGGTGCTGCTGGTGGTGCTGTTCTCGCTGGCGGAGTTCGCCGGCCTCGGTGAGAAGCTGCGTGCGCTCGCGCCGGCATCGTCCCCGCTGGGTTTCGAGCGCGTCGATCGCATCGTGCGCGACGTCCAGAAGTACCTGGTGGTGAAGACCCTCACCAGCCTGCTCGCCGCGGTGTGCGCCTACGTCTTGCTGAAGGTGTTCGGCGTGGGCCTCGCGCTCCTGCTCGCGGTCATCATGTTCCTGCTGCACTTCATCCCCAACGTCGGAACGTTCCTGGCCACCGTCCCGGCCATCGCCCTGGCGTTCGTCGACAAGGGACCGGGCACCGCGCTCGGGGTGGGCATCGGCTTCATCACCCTCAACACCATCATCGGCAGCGTCCTGGAGCCGCGCATCCTCGGTCGCACGCTGGGTGTCTCCCCGTTCGTCATCCTCGTTGCCATGCTCTTCTGGGGATGGATCTGGGGCCCGGCGGGCGCGCTGCTCGCGGTGCCGCTCACGGTGGCCGGCAAGATCATCCTGGAGAACACGCGGTTCGCGTGGCTCGCGCGGCTCGTCGAACCGTCAGCGGAGCCGGACGCTGCGACCGAGGGCAGTGAAGGCAGTGGACGGCCGAGCCTCACCCAACGGCTCACCAAGCCCCTGGGCATTCGGCCTCTGAGCATCCGCCGCCCGAGCGGTATCGGCCTCGGCGCCAAGCCCCCCAAGACTCCCATCACCCCATCTTGAACCTACCAATGGAGAACGGTCCCATGAATCGCGAGCCCACCATCAAAGTCGACGGAGAATCCCCGAAGCCTGACGACGCGCAGAACGAGCCGGTCGAGCAGCTTCGCACCGGTGAGCGCGCGGGCGGCGGGCACCTTGCCAGCAACCCGGACGGTGGTGTCGGCGCCAACTACGGCGGCACCGGTCATGGCACGACGCGCATGCCGGAGACCGAAGCGGTGGTCCCGAATCTGCCCACCGATCCCGAGCTCGAAGAGCACGCGCGTCTGGCTCTCGAGGCCGTATCGTGCAACGTGCAGAACCTCGTCATCCACGCCGAGGAAGGCGTCGTGACGCTCACCGGCGAGGTCGACAAGCAGGAAGAGCGCACCCGCGCCGAGGAGACCGTCACCGCCCTCCGCGGCGTCAAGCGCGTGGTCGACGGCCTCACCGAAGCGCGAACCTGAGCGGCTCGCCCCGGTACCGGTAGCGGGCGCCACCCGGGCCCGATACCATGTGCGCATGTGGCAAGAGGGCTTCGTGGCCATGAGCCTGGCGTTGGGAATGCAAGTCGAGGACGAGCTCGCGGAGCCGCGCGAGCTCTTCGACGGCACCGCCAAGGTGCGTGCGCTGGCGCTCACCCGGGAGCTGGCGAAGATCGTGATGGACCTCCGGGCGCTGGCGTTCACCCGGCTGGAGGAGCGATGATCGGCCGGGCTCGGGTGGTTCGTTCCGCGGAGGCCGACACGGTGTCGGTGCTCTCGGTGGATCTGGTGCACGACACCACGTCGCCGGGGCGCGCTCGCGTCGTGCCGCGACCACTGGCAGAAGCACACGCCGAAGCACAGCGCGTGCGTGCGCAGGCCACGGAAGAGGCCGAAGCTCTGGTGGCGGCGGCCCGCGCCGAAGCGCAGACGATGCGCGAGCAGCTGGCCGCGGAGGTGCACGCCGCGGAGACCGCCAAGCTCGCCGCCACGTACCTGGCCATGCGGGCAGAAGACGAAGGGCGAGCCGAGCGCGAGATCGATCGTACCGTCGCGCTGGCGGTGCTCCTGGCCGAGCGCATCGTGGGCGAGACCGTCACCGCCGACCCTTCGCGGCTCAAGCGTCTCGCGGAAGACGCGCTGCGCGAAGCCCGAGGCGCACGCAAAGTATCCCTCGATGCGCACCCAGACGACGCCGAACCACTGCGTCGCGTGCTCGCCGAGCTGGGCGCCGACGCCTTCCTGGTGCGGGAGAATCCCGAGCTATCCCGCGGCTCGCTCACGGTGTACACGGAGCTTGGAACCATCGATGCGCGACTCCGCCCCCAACTCGAACGACTCGCCCGCGCCATCCGCAGCTCGCTCCGGCGGTAACGATAGCGGCGGCGGTTCGAGTGTCGGCGCGCAGCTGCGACTGCCGGCGCTGCTCTTCCTGGTGACCGCCGGCAGCGTGTTCTTCAACGGGGTGATCGGCAGTCGATCGGCGCCCGAGACCCAGGGCTTCCCCTGGGCGGCGTTCACCACGCGCGCAGCGCTGGTCGACGGAGGCAAGTTCGCGGCGGCTCTCCTGGCCATCTTGCTGGCACACGAGTTCGGCCACTACATCGCCGCGCGCATCCACCGGGTGAGCGCCAGCTTGCCGCACTTCATTCCGATGCCCTACGTGTCGCCCTTCGGCACCATGGGTGCGGTCATTCGCATGCGCGACACCATCTCTTCGCGCATCGCGCTCCTCGACATCGGGGCCGCCGGCCCGTTGGCGGGGCTGTGCGTGGCCCTCCCCTGCTACGTCTGGGGCATCTCGCACTCCACCGTGGTGCCCCTCACCGCCGATTCGAACCAGCTCGGCAACTCGTTGCTGCTCAAGCTCATCGATCACTTCGCGGCGCCGTCCGTTCCCGAGGGCCACGATATCTTCCTCTCACCCATCGGCTTCGCCGGCTGGGCCGGGATGTTCGTGACGATGATCAACCTCATCCCGGTGGGCCAGCTCGACGGCGGGCACGTGGCCTATGCGCTCTTCGGCCCCGCCCAGAACCGCCTCGCCCCGGCCATCCACCGGGCCATGCTCGGCTTCTTCTTCGTGAGCATCGCGGCCCACGTCTTGCGAGATCACCAGGCCGGGCGCTCCGGCGTCGCGCACTTCGGCGACGCGGTGTCGGGCGCCATCTTCTGGTTCGTGTGGTTCGAGGTGATCGCCATCATCTCGTCGTTCTCGCGCAGCGCACCCGCGACCGACGATCCCCGCGCACTCTCGTCACGCGTCCGCGCCGGCGCCACCATCGGCCTCGTGCTCTCCCTCGACAGCGTTCGCAAGGCGCAAAAGCCCTGGCTCTGGGCTGCCTGGTTCGTGGCGCTCTTCGTCTTGCTGGCCATGGAGTACGTGGGGGGAACCCTCAAGCCGCACACGCTGCTCGATCACCCGCCCACCCGCACCGAAGCGCTGGGCCCGGTGCGGACGGTGGTGGCAGTGATCACGCTGCTCTTCTTCGTGCTCCTCTTCATGCCCACGCCGATGACGGTGTAGGAGCCTACTTCTTGGGAGCCGGCTTCGGCTTCCCGGGGCCGGGCGCGGCGGAGGCGGGCCCGCTCATGGCACTCTTGGGTCGGGGCGGGTACTTGAGCTCGGCCGCCGTGGGCGTACCGCCGAGCTCCTTCCAAGCCTTGCAGGAGTCCCCCCACTTTTGCACTTGGCAACGCGAGCCGATGGCCTTGAGCTGGAAGTCGTCGATGATGATGCCGAGCTTCTTGCCCTTGGCGCAAGCGGCATCGTCGTTGCGATTGCAGCGGCCGGCGTAGAAGTCCACGGCGTCTTTGCCGCCCTTCTTGTCCACGAGAGCCTCTGCCTTGGGACACGCGACGCCCTTCACGGCGTCGTCGAAGGTGTCGCGACAGGCGGTGACCCACAGGCCATTGGCGCGCTCGGCATCGGGCTTCAGCTCGGGGCCCCCCTTCTCGTAGAGCACCGCCGCGCGGCTGCGGGCATCCTTGTACCCTGCAATGAGCTCGAAGGCCTCCGCTGCCTTGGCGAAGTTCTTGGGCACGCCATCGCCCTTTTCGTGCATCTCGCCCAGGGCGTAGCAGGTGGGCCAGCCACGGACTTCTTTCGTGCAGGCGCGCTCGTAGTAGCCGCGGGTCCGGCCCATGTCTTTCGCAACGCCATCGCCATCTTGGTACAGCTTGCCGAGCGCGTAGCAACTGTTGACGTTGTTCACTTTGCAGCCGCGCTCCCAAGACGACATCGCCTTGTTGGTGTCCTTCGACACCTCCTTGCCCTCGCTGTACAGGCGCCCGAGCTCGTAGCAGTAGTAGGCGTCCGCTGCCCGGCCGCTGGCGCAGGCGCGGTCGAAGGCTTCGAGTCCTTTGACCGGGTCCCGCGTGGTGAGCTTGCCATCCAGATAGCCTCGGCCGACGAGCGCGCATCCGTAGCCCGCGCCGAGCTTGCAAGCGCGGTCGAAGTAGCCCATCGCCTTGTCCGATTCCTTGCCGTTCGCGAACCGCATCCCGACGTTCACGCACCCGTTGGCGCTCTCGAAGTCGCAGGCCTTCTTCTGGTACTCCAGCGATTTGGCCTCCGCTTCTTCGGGGCTCTTCCCGGCCTTGCGCAGGGCGTTGCTTGCGTACATGGCAGCGTCGTTGCAGCTATCTCCGTGGCCGAGCTCGCAGCCCTTGAGGATGAGGCGCTCCACCTTGGCGAAGTCCGGCTTGCGGTCCTTGTTGTAGGAGATCTTGCCTTCGGGGGTAACGTCGAGGGACGAGTAGAACATGCGACCGGAGACGCAACTGGCGGCGTTGCCTGCCTCGCACTTCGCCTCGCAGTCCGGCCCGTCGTTGGGGGCGCAGGAAGCTTTGGCCGAGGCGGAGCCCTTCGGCGCGCACTTGTCCCCGGTCCACACCATGCCCTCGGGGCAGGTGATGGCCTTCGCCTCCTGGTGACCACGCTCTTCCTCCTTCTTGGCCTCCTCCTCGGACCGGCGCTTCTGCGCGAGGGGCATGAGCTCGAGGCGCGTGATGGCGCCGCACTGCTCGGGCGGCGTGGGGGAATCCGGCGTCGCCTTCCGGCACGCCTCGATGTCGCCCGACTTGCTGCTCGCCTGGCGGTCGCTCACGCTGCCCGCACCCGCACCGGCGCCGAAGATCTCCGCAACGGCCTTGGCCTGACCCACGGTACCCGTACCCATGGCGAAGGCGCCCACGTAGGCGCCTTTCACCACGTGCGTTGCGCCCTCGCAATCGCCGTCGAGGTCCTTCTTCAGCACCTCGCGTACGGTGGTGCGACGCTTGCCGACGGTGACGAGTGCGAGGTCCAAGGTAGAACCGCTCTTCATCTCCGCCGAGAGCTTGGCGCCGGAGATCGGCATGTTGGCCGAGACCTCGTCCTTGCTGTTCATGCGAACGACGTCCTCGTTTCGCTGGACGCCCACGAAGGAGTAGGACGCGTGGTACGAGCAGTTCTTCAGGAGCTTGAGGCTCTTGCAGTCGAAGCGTACGACCGCGACGCCGTCCTTCATGGCCACTTCGAAGTCGGACCGATCGCTCGACTTGATGTCCACCACCAGGGGCTCGGCGAAGGACGCGCTGCATCCCTTCACTTCCACCGAACCGTCGCTCGTTTGCTCACCCAGAGCAGTTTGGGCGGTGGTCTCCTTGGGCCGCAGGGTCTCCCCTACCTTGCCTCCACCACACGCGACGAACGAGAGGACCGCGCCGGCGAACAGGCCGGAAGAACGCCATTTCATGGCAGCCAATGCACACCTCATCGGAGACAAAATCAACGGGAACGCGACACCCGAACCGGGTCCACACCCCAGACGCTCTCCGCGCTCCGCTGTCGCGGATATTTTCCGCAAATCGCCTCCAACGCACCGCGTGAACGGCGCAGCTAGCTGCAGCTAGCCGAGCGCGCGGTCCGGCACCATCCACACCTCCGCGGCCCACCCGTCGGCGACGGCGCCTTCGAGGCAAAGGTGCACGACCTTGGTGACGCGATAGATGCCCGCCCCTTCGACGCGTTTCAGCGTGCGGTCCTCAACGGCCTCGGGCTCCGACGCGCCCGGCCATCCGACGTGCTCTCCCACCGCGGGCACCCGCGTGAGGTGCGCCACCACCGGCGACGCGACGGTCTCCGTATCGAACACACGAACCATCCACACCGGCACGCGCGCGCGCTCCCCCTCCGACGTTGCTTCCATGGCTCCCTCCGCCCCCAGAGCGGACCACGCGGTCCCCGCATCGTCAAGCCGAGGGAGCTCCATGCGGCATCGGGTTTTCCGGGGAAACCCGCGCGCGGGAGCCGCGTTCGGTGCACGGGAGGGGACTTGAACCCCTACACCTTTCGGCGCCGGAACCTAAACCCGGTGCGTCTGCCATTCCGCCACCCGTGCATGCCTGGTGCGTCCGACCAGCATAGTTCGAAACGCGAGGGGTGCCAACGACGCTTCCGGCGCGAGGCTCGCCCGCGTGCAACGGCCGTGCTATCCCCGGGTTCGCCCACTTCCCGGAGGACGCCATGCGCTCAGGTTCCGTTTCCCTCGCCGCTGCCCTTTCGCTCGTCGTCGCCTGCTCCAGCTCCGGAACGAGCACGAGCACGCCCTCTGGGCCCACCGAATACGACAAGCTCTTCGCCGAGGCGGGCGGCACGCCCAGCGATCCGCAGGCCCTCGACGGCCTGTGGGTGGTCACGGTGGATGGCAACGACGTGCGCCTCCGCGCCGACGGCACCAATCTGCGCTTCGGCATGAAGTGCGGCGGCGTGATCTTCGGGGTGACGGCCGGCTATCAGGTGAAGAGCAAGGAGCCCATGCCGGGCTCGAAGCGCACGGGATTCCGGGGCGATCTGACGGTTCCGCAGACGCAGACGGCGAAGGGCGCCGGCGGCGAGTACACCTGCGAGCTGAACGTGCCCGCGGGCGCCGTGGGCTACACCGTGCAGGACGGCAAGCTGTACCTGACCGGCGTGGGGGCCTCCGCGAAGAAGGCACCCGCCGCCAGCAGCGGCAGCACGACCACCGGCGACGGCTCGGGATTCGGCTCCCTCCCGGAATTCACCAAGATCGGCGACTGAGGCATTTCGAACCGAAGGGAAACCGGGCTATCGTCGCCGCCGAATCGAGGAACGACTCATGGACCTGCGCGCGAAAGACCTACGGACCATCCCTCTTTTCCAAGAGATCCCCGAAAAGCACCTGGATTCCATCCTCGAGCTCTTCACCCGCGACAAGGTCGCGGCTGGCACGGTGCTCTTCAAGGCCGGCGACAGCGACTCGCGCATCCGCATTCTGGTGGATGGCGAGGTCACGCTGAGCGAAGAAGGCCAGGCCACCCTGCGCCTGCAGCCGATCATGCTCATCGGCGAGCTCGGGGGCCTTACCGGCACCCCCCGCAACACCACCGCCACGGTCTCCAAGGCCGCCGTGGTCCACACCGTCGACGCGAAGAAGCTCATGTCCTTCTTCGAGAAGCACGCGGACATCGCGTTCCCCTTCTACCGGAGCCTCCTGTCGGTGGTCTCCGAGAAGGTGCGGCGCGACAAGGAACGCATGGACCAGATGCGGCGGAACATCATCCGCACGCAGAAGGCCATGAAGGAGCTCCGCGATCTGGTGCTCTCGAAGCCCGAGACGGTCATCAGCAAGCCGGTCTGCGACGCCCTCGAGGAGCACATCGCCAAGAACCGGCGAGCGGGCTACCGGGTGGCCCCGACCCAGCACTTCCCCTCCTCGGTGAAGCTCGAGAACGGGTCGCGCCTCAAGGTGGTCGAGCTCTCCAACGGCTTCCTCAAGCTCGAAGGCAAGGCCAAGGACCTGGGGAAAGACCGCTCCTTGTGGATCGGCGTGCTGGCGCTTCCGACCCTGGAGATCGCCGTGAGCGGCGCCATCGAGCGCGAAGACTCCGACGGTGTGGTGGTTCGACTCGACACGCTCGTCGACGAGTACCAAGCGGCGCTCGAGGACTACGTGACCCGCGTCCAGCTCATGGACTTCGTGGTCTGATACCGCGCAGGTTTCGGTTCAGCGGCAGGCGCAGGCTTTGACGCGAACCATGTTCTCGTCGAGGACCTTCTTGGCGCTCGTGCACTTGGCGTCGGCATCGCCGGCCAGGCGACACACGGCGGCCACCGCGCGTTCCATCGACGCGAAGGCCCGGCATGCGCGCGCGCATGGCGACTCGGGTTGTACCCCCGCAGGCTCGGTGCCGGGCATCGGGACGTGCGAAGGCTGCGACTGCGGCTGGGTCGGCTGCGCGGGTGTCGCCGACGGTGCGTGCAGGGCCTGGTCCAGCTCGGCCCGCGCCTGATCGACGCGCGCCGTCGCCTCCGCCACCGTTGCCGGCTCCGACTCTGCCGTGTGCGGAGTGGGCTCGGCGCTCGGTGCCTTGCTCTCGTAAGCCGCGCCTCCGCAGGCGGCGACGAACGAGGAAGAAGCGAGAGCCACCGCGACCAAGGGCCATAAGCGCATTCCCGAAGTGTATGCCGAGGGCGGCCATTTGCGAAAGAGCTGGAGCCGCGCAAATGCTACCGTCGAGCGCATGCGAACCTGGTCTTTCGCCGCCTTGCTCGTGGCTTTCGCCTGTTCTTCGAACCCGCCGGCTTCGGACGTGGATGCCGGCAGCGGCCCCCGCGACGCCGCCTCCGACGTAGCCAGCCCGGCGGAAGATGCGGGCACCGACGGAGGCCCAGCCAAGGACGGCGGTGGCGATGGCGGCTCGCGCGATGCGGGCGCTTATCCGCACCAGTACGGCGACGCCGGAGCCGACGCCGCCTGCGAGCTCAACCGCAACTGTGGGCGCGGGCTGCGCTGCGAGTGCGCCAACGGCGACTGCTTCTGCAAGACCGGCGTCCGCGGCGAAGGCCGTGCGGGCGTGGACCCGTGCAAGGATGGCAACGACTGCGGCAGCTCCATCTGCATCAACGACGAATGGTGCAGCGACGAGTGCACCGGCCCCGGCGACTGCGGCCCCAAGACGCCCAGCTGCAAGGCGGTCTTTGGCTTCAGCACCAAGATCTGCGCACCGTAACGCTCACTCGGTAACGTACATGTCGAGGGCGCCGGTGGACGCCATCGAGCCATCGGGAAAGATGCAGAATCCATCCTCGTTGCCCGACGCGGCGCGGCCGGTGGTGTTGCGGAAGCCCAGCTTCTTGCAGGCGACGGCGCCGGGGTTCGCGCCGGTGGCCTCCGGGCCGAGCTTCACCTGCTTGCCCTTGCGAAGTGCGCGCATGGCATCACAGTCGAGAGAGCCATCGGGTTTGGCGCACGAGGCGCTCACGCGAACGCGTTCGGCCTCGAAGGTGAGCATGGGCTTCTGACCATCTTCGAAGGTGAACGTCTCGGCCTTGCCGCGCGACGCGACGAGGGCGAGCGGCCCTCCGCCCTGGGTCGTGGGGGTGACCGGCGCCGGCGCAGCGTCGCCGCACGCGAGGAAGAGGAGCGAGGCAAGGGCCAACGAGATGCGCATCATGAGCGCATCATCGCACGAGACCCGTCAGTCTTGGCGCTTCGTGGGCAGGTTCACGAGGAAGCCCTTCTTGCCCGCGGAGAAGTTGGTGGGGCGCAGCTTTTCGTGGCCCGTGGGCTCCTCGCGCTGCGCTTCCCGCTTCATCGCCGGCTGGTCGGGGAGGCTCATCTGTACTTCGTCCGGCGGCGTCC